>JBFFHG010000313.1:0-5119 GCA_041557055.1 Desulfosarcinaceae bacterium | reverse complement strand
CAGTCTGACCATCAATGATTGCGCCCAAGGCTATTTTCAGGTAAGCATAATTCCTCACACCGCCAAGATCACCACCATCGGTTTCAAAGCGGCGGGTAAATCCGTCAATATCGAGACCGATATTATCGGCAAATATGTGGAGCGTTTTGTCACCGGAGACCGCGACACCCAAAAAGAACAGACAAGCGGCGGTGTTGATTTCAGCTTGCTGGCCAAGTCTGGATTTTTAAACCGCTGAAGGACCGCGTTGTTGAAATTGCGGTAGAATACGGATAAAGGAGTTAACCCCAAAATGCCACGTATAAGTGTAGAAGAGGCCATTGACCAGATTCGGAGCGGCAAGATGGTGATCCTGGTGGATGATGAGGATCGTGAGAATGAAGGCGATCTGACCATGGCGGCTGAAAAAATCACTCCCCAGGCAATCAATTTCATGACCAAATACGGGCGCGGTCTAATCTGCCTCTCTCTGACCGGCGGACAATGCGACCGTCTGGAACTGCCCCTGATGGTAAAGAACAACACTTCGCCGTTTCAGACCGGTTTCACCATTTCCATCGAAGCCAAGGAGGGCGTCACCACAGGTATTTCGGCCGCTGATCGCGCCACTACCATTGTGACCGCTGTGGCGGACGATGCCAAGGCCGCTGATCTGGTGCGGCCCGGGCACATTTTTCCCCTGCGGGCGCGGGACGGCGGTGTCATGGTGCGTGTGGGGCAGACCGAGGGATCGGTGGACCTGGCACGCTTGGCCGGCCTCAAACCGGCCGGTGTGATCTGCGAAATTATGGATGAAGACGGCACCATGGCGCGGATGCCGTCTCTCCAGGCGTTCAGCGAGAAACACGGCATCGGCATCGTGACCATTGCCGATCTGGTGGAGTATCGCATGCGCGCAGAGTCTTTTGTTCACCGGGCTGCAGAAACCCTCATTCCCACTGAGCACGGTGGTGAGTTTACCATGATCGCTTTTGAAAACGACGTGGACAGCCTGACCCACATCGCATTGGTCAAAGGCGATATCGATCCCGAACAGCCCGTACTGGTGCGGGTCCACTCGGAGTGTATGACCGGTGATATTTTCGGATCATTGCGCTGCGATTGTGGTGACCAGCTCCACCGGGCCATGGCGATGGTCGCCGGAGAAGGCGCCGGGGTGATTATCTATCTGCGCCAGGAGGGCCGCGGCATCGGCCTGGTGAACAAGCTCAAGGCCTATGAACTGCAGCAGAAGCAAGGCATCGATACGGTCGAGGCCAACCTGAAGCTCGGTTTTAAAGATGATCTGCGCGATTACGGCATCGGCGCCCAGATGCTTAGAAATATCGGTGTGCGCAAAATGAAGCTGCTGACCAACAATCCCAAGAAGATGGTCGGCCTGGAGGGCTACGGTCTCAGTATCGTGGAGCAGATTCCCATTGAAATCGAACCCAATGAATACAACCGGTGCTATTTGGAGTGCAAAAAATTAAAAATGGGGCATTTGCTTCAACTGAGCGAGCAATAAAAAATGGAAAACGGTCAAATACGAAATAATGCCCGCATTCAAACGATCTTCTAATAAATTACTGATGTGCCCTATGTGGAGGAAGTGTCATGCCCAATATTGTTGAGGCCAATCTTGTTGCCAAAGGGAAGCGGTTTGCCATCGTGGTGAGCCGGTTCAATGATTTTATCACCGACAGACTGGTGGGCGGTGCCGTGGATGCCCTGGTGCGCAGCGGCACTCTGGATAAGGATATCGATGTGGTCAAAGTTCCCGGGGCCTTTGAGATTCCTGTGGTGGCCAAGAAGCTGGCCGCCAAAAAGCGCCATGACGCCATTGTCTGTCTGGGCGCCGTGATTCGGGGCGCTACGCCCCATTTCGATTATGTCAGTGCCGAAGTTTCCAAAGGTGTGGCTGCCGCGGGCATGGAGAGCGATATGCCCATCATTTTCGGCGTGCTCACCACCGATACCCTGGAACAGGCCATTGAACGCGCCGGCTCCAAGGCGGGCAATAAGGGATGGGATTCAGCCCTGGCGGCAGTGGAGATGGCCAACTTGATGGGAGCGGTGGAAAAAATTTAATATGGGAACCCGCCGATTTGCTAGAGAACTGGCCATGCAGGCGCTGTTCAGCATGGATATGAGTTGTGCTTTTTCTACGGAAATACTGGAGGACTACCGCCGCAGTTTCCCCCCCAACAAACGGGTCGGGCCCTATTTTGAGCGCCTGATCGGCGGTGTATTGCAATACCGTGACCATATCGATCGGGTTATCGAGCAATATTCCAGCAATTGGAAAGTGCGCCGCATGGCTTGCGTGGACCGCAATGTCCTGCGCCTGGCCGTTTTTGAGCTGCTGTATTGCGGTGACATTCCGGCCAAGGTGTCCATTAACGAAGCAATTGATATCGCTAAAAAATTCGGGTCAGCGGAATCGGGGTCGTTTATAAACGGCATCTTGGACAGCATTCGAACGGCCCTTGACAAGCAAGAATTGGAAACCATTGCGTTGCCTCCGCCGGCGGATGCGGCGGATGACGATGACGAATAAGAAACAAGGAAGGATAAAGCATGATTCTTAGCACCATGCCTCTCGGTCCGCTGCAGGCCAATTGCTATATCATCGGATGTGAAGAGACCCGCCAGGCCGCAGCCATTGACCCGGGCGGCGAGGCCGATCGCATTCTTGCGGCCCTGAAAAAGGACAACCTCGAACTGGCGGTGATTATCAACACCCACGGTCATTTTGACCATGTCGGGGCCAACAAGGCGCTGAAAGAGGCCACGGGCGCCCAATTGATGATCCACAGCCTGGATGCGCCCATGCTGGCCCACGCTTTCCGGTCCGCCGCCGCGTGGGGCCTGCGCACCGACGAATCCCCCGAAGCCGACCGGCTGCTGGAGGATGGGGATACCATTGGGTGCGGCCGCCTGACATTCAATGTCATCCACACCCCCGGCCACTCTCCGGGCGGCAGCTGTTTCCATATCAAAGCGCAAAACGCCCTGTTCGTGGGCGACACCCTTTTCGCCGGCTCCATCGGCCGTACCGACCTGCCCGGCGGCGACTATGACACCCTGATCGGCAGCATTCAAAACAAGCTCTTCGCCCTGCCCGACAATACCAAGGTCTACAACGGTCACATGGAACCCACCACCATCGGCGAAGAGAAACAATTTAACCCCTTCTGCCGGATGGGGTAGCAATATCTTCTCATGCAAAGCGATGCAGTAATCGGGTTCCACGCAGAAGCAGCACTTTCAGTTCGTCCCCTTGCCCCAACACAGAAATTGGGTCCAAGGGGAGGTTTTGAAAAATCATTTCTATGCAGCGTTAGGGTTTTTGGCCTCTGATAGGGTCTTAATTAAAAAAAACGAGGTGGCAAAAGCCATCATTGCGAGCAGAGGACCAAGAAATTCGAGTCCCTGTACCGGCGACACCATATTGCCCATGAGCCATACGCCGGCGGCCGTTCCGAAATGCATTGACGAAGTATTCCACGAGCTTGACAGTGCGCGGGCATCGGGCATGGCATTCGCGAGCAGCGTTTGAAGGTCGGTGACAAAAGCACCGCTTGCCAAAAACCAGAATACAATGGCGACAAATGAGATGAGAACCGATGAGGTTGTCCCTACAACAAGCAGGGCTCCCCCCAGCAATAAGGTCCAAAGAGGAAGACGGGACGCATCTGTTTTGTGGTTCTTTCTTGCTAAATCCCCCCATCGGCCGCCCAGCATCGCGCCGATCACGCTGCCAACGCCGACAAGCAAGCCAATTGCGCCAAGTTGCCCCACGTCGAAAGAGAATCGTCCTGCAAGTATGGATCCCAGATAAGCATAGGCGCCCAGATTTGCCGACTGAAAAAGAATGGTGACGACAAAAGCAAGCATCGCGGCCGATTTACCCCACGGGGAAAAAGTGTTGCGAAGCCAATCAGCAGAAAGGCCTGCATGCATACTGCTAATGGTGCGCGGTAACAACGCCATTGCAAACAGCAGGGCGAGGGTCGAAAACATGCCGATCACGGCGAACGACATCTGCCAGCCGAAAAACTGAGCAATGACACCACCTGCGGGTACCCCGGCGACTTGTCCGAGGGAAAAAGAGGCCATACCCAATCCAATCAACCGGCTTCGATTTTCTGCTGAGGAAAGATCCGCTATCAAAGCCCAAATGGCCGGCCCTGCCAGAGCGGCCCCAATACCTCCCACAGCTCTTGCCAAAACCAGTATGGAAATATTCCATGCACTCGCGGCCAGAAAATTGCTGATGATAAAAAACAGCGCCCCCCATAGAATACTTTTACGTCGACTGAAGCGATCTGCTATTCCCGCCAAAAAAGGAGCGATAATTGCGTAGCTGAGCACATAGGCGCTCACGATTTTGGCTGTTTCCGTAACGCTCTGGTTAAACTGCTTGGCGATTACCGGCAGCAGCGGGGAGACAAGAAACGTCTCGGTCCCGATTAAGAAAAGAATAATATAGAGGGTCGCCAGACAGTATGTTTGTGACTTATGCAATATGTTATTCAAAATTCATCTCCTTGCCATACAACGCCATAAAATGACAGGCATGGATGTTACGACACCGCATTCTTGCATCCTTTGTTCCGCGGCGAAACCAAGAGCCTCAAAAAAAGATGACTCGCGCTCAGGTTCAAGCAATGCGGAATAATAAGTTCCAAACGTCGCGGCATGGTATCGCTGGTATTCAGCGCTGTTATTGATGCGCATCTCCGCAAGCTTTTTATCGCAGTGATCAATGAAAAAGTATTTTGAGAGCTTTGCCTTGAGTTCCGGTATTCCGAGGGTGCGCTGTGAAATGTGCAGAATATTTCGGCTGCGAAAAAGCGAGCGGGCGGTTGCGGAATCGATACCAAGAAGGGCCAATGCGTCATATACCAACAGATCGGTTCCACCTGTCTCATCAGCGCCGTATTCAGGATGGTAGGTGCTGAGTAGAAAAACGCCTCCTGAGTTGAGTATGGCATCGGCCCAGGCAAATAAACGATCCTCCCGCGGGTGCAACCAGTGCAACACTGAAGTCATTGAGATTAAGTCAAATTTATATTTCATGGGTGGCGGATTGTGCAGATCGGCCTCGATCAGTGTTACCTCGGGACCAGCCGTT
>JBFFHG010000312.1:0-5125 GCA_041557055.1 Desulfosarcinaceae bacterium | reverse complement strand
CTCGATACCATTGGCCGCCAGTGCGCTTTGGGTGCCGCGTGTGGCCATAAGTTTGAAACCCAGTTCGTGAAAGATGCGGGCCGGCTCCAGGATGCTGGTTTTATCTTCATCCGTAACGGTGATCAGAACCGTTCCCTGGGTGGGCAGCGGCGTGGCCGCCGCTTCCTGGGCTTTAAAGTAGGCCAGTCCAAAGGTGTCGGCCAAAGAGATCACCTGGCCGATGGAGCGCATTTGGGGGCCCAGGAGGGGATCTTCGGCGCTGAATACATTGAAAGGGAACACGGCTGCGCGCACTCCGATCAGCGATGGCGTTGCGGCGGTTAAGGGCAACTGCGTCAGTGTTGCCCCAAGCATCAGGCGGGTGGCAAAGGCGGCCAAAGGCAATTGATGCACCCGGTTCACCACCGACAGGTTCCGGCAAGTGTTAAAAGCAGCCTCCAGAAGATAGACCGTATCGCGGTAAATGGCAAAACGAAGGTTCAGCAAGCCTTTGACCTCCAGTGCCACTGCAATTTTTTGACAATACGCGGTGATGGTTTCCACGTGCCGCGGCGGGATGCTGTAGGGCGGCAGGACGCAGGAGGAATCTCCGGCATGCACTCCGGCCAGCTCAATATGTTCCATGACGGCGGCCACATGGGCGGCTTCACCATCGCCCAACACTTCAGCCTGGGCCTCGATGGCATATTCGAGAAACTGTTCCACCAGCAGCGGGAAATGGCTATTGATATCGGAAGACGCCAAATGGGCGGCCAGCATCGCTTTGTCCCGGAACAGTTCGCTTCTGGTCTCCGGGCCGTCATGGGCCCGGCGAACTTGAACGGGAAATCCAATTTCAGCGCTGATCTGCAACGCTTCATCACCGGAGTTTGCGATAGCGCCGGCCGGTTGGGGAATTCCCAACTCGCGCAATCGCCCTCTAAAAGCCGCCCGATCATTGACCAGCATCAGGCTTTTTTGGGGGGAACCCAGGATATTGGCCCCTGAAGCGTCTAATACTTTCGATAGGGCGTAAGACCGGATGCCGGAAAACTGGGTGATGATACCGTAAGGGGTCTCTTTTTCAAGAACAGCGTGGATATCTTCAGCCGTGATTGGATCGCAGTAGCATCCGGCGGTCATGGCTCTTCCGGTGGTAACGCCCGCCAAATTGCTGTTAAGCATAACGGGTCGGTATCCCGATTCGTTGACGGCTTCAATCGCCTGGTAGATACCGTAGTCGCATTCAGGGCCCTGGCCGATACGATAGGCTCCGCTGCCGATGATGAGAACTTTTTTATCGCCGCCCAATGCCGGTAAGCCGGCGACCCGGCCGTAAGTTGAAAAACGCAAGTCGCCGTTGGACGTTGAGAGGTTTTGCCAGCCGGGTTGAATCTTGTTATCGGCCATTTGGCGCACGAGGGTTTGGGCGGAAATCTGCAATCGTTCAGCCAGGTACTCGTTGCCGAAACCGGCCTTTTTGGCTTGAATCAGAAGCTCTTTGGAGGGCAATCGGCCTTTATGGTTGCTGATCCGTTGGTCAATATCCACCAGTTCCTTGAGTTGGTTTAAAAACCACGGGGCGATGTGGGTTTTTCGGGTCAGTTTTTCCACAGATTCGTTTCGCCGCAACGCCTCGTATACCATATGCAATCTGCGGCTGGACGGAGTGGACAAAGCAGCCGCAAGACCTTCGGAAGAAAATTCTGAAAAATCAAGGGAAGCGCCTAATCCGGCGTTATCGCCGTGGGCGGCTCGGGCCGCCTTTTGCAAGGCTTCCTTGAAGTTATGGCCATACCCGACGTTTTGACCGACGGCCTGCATTTTGGGGCCGAGGCGATCAACAGTGGCTTTCAGTTGTTTAAAATCCCAACACGGCCATTTGACGCCCACCGGGGTGGACGTACGAGTGGCGGAAGCCGTCAGCAGCGGGGGGGGCGGCAAAAAACCCGATGGCAATCCATCCAAATCGCAGCCGGCTGCCAGCAGACCGATCAGGCCGGCAAGGGGGAGTTTGGCAATACGGGCGACCAGAGCCGATGATCGGGTATAGCGGGGATGAACAGCCAATACAAGCACGGCAGCGCCTTCCGCCGGTGCACGGCAGGCAAAACGGATTGTGGCGCTGCCCACAATCTTCAGATGATCCGCAATATGCACGGCATGGGCGGAAAGTTGACCGATCAAGTCCACCGTAAGGGTTTGGGGCGGGCAAACGGCAACCGCGTCTCCCGGGTGAATGCCGGCGGTATCAATATATTCGACCCCGCCGACGATGCGGGTTTTGCCTGTGTGATCCCTCAGGATCTCCAATTCAACCTGCTGCCATGCCAGCAATGAGGCTTCGATGGAGAGTGTGCCGCCTCTCTCCCCGGTTCCGGGCAGAGCATGTTGGCGCAGTTCGTCCTGGTTGTAAACCAGAGCCCCATCAGGCATCCGGTTGGCGTTGGCATGCCTCAAGACCACCGGAAAACCGAGTTCCTGGGCCTTTGCAATGGCGGCCTCCATGTCATCAAACACAAAAATCGGGGGGGTTTTTAATCCGATTTGGTTGAGGGCGGCATTGAGCGTATCACGGTTCAGCACTTGCTCCACAGACTGTGCGGACAGGCCCCATAAGGCGATCTTATATTTATGCAGTATTTCCCTGCTGGCCAATTCAGCGGCCAGATGAAGTCCATGCCGGCCGCCAAAGGCAGGCAGAATGGCGTCGGGCTTCTCAACGGCAATGATTTGCGCCAGGGTCTCGGTTGTCAACGGCTCCAGATAGCTTCGGTGGGCCCAACCGGGGGCCGTCATAATGGCGTCCGGATTGGAGTTGACGGTGATAATGCGACAACTCTGACCGGCCAGTGTCCGGGCGGCCTCCATGGCACCCTCGTCGCATTCTGCAGACTGTCCGATGATCCTCGGCCCGGCGCCGATGATTAATATGGTTTTTTCATTTAAATCGGCCATCGATTCTCCTTCGTTTTTCAGCAATACGATTATCAGCACATCATAGTTTGGATCGCTGGTAAATAGCGGCCGCAAAAAACCGTTAAATTATCTATTATGCCTTCCAAAATCAAGGCCAAACAAAACCTTTGACATTTGGATTTGGTCGTTGGCTCTTTTGCGCAATGGATGCGTCGGCCAGTCCGGCAATACAACAAAACATATGCGGTTACCCTCCTCAAACGGGCTATTGCCTTGACATTCCATCGGATTGCAATTACATATGCGGGTTCAATACCACGATAATTGGAGGATCCAATGGATTATAAAAACACCCTGAATCTGCCGGCCACCGCCTTTCCAATGAAGGCCAACCTGGCCCAGCGCGAACCCGAACAGCTTAAAAAATGGGAAGATGCTCAGATTTATCAAGCCCTTCGCGAAAAGTCTGCCGGCCGGTCGCGTTTTATTCTCCATGACGGACCTCCGTATGCCAATGGCCACATTCATATCGGCACCGCCTTGAATAAAATCCTAAAGGACTTCATTGTCCGATCCCGTCAGATGGCGGGTTTTGATGCGGCCTATGTGCCGGGTTGGGACTGCCATGGCCTGCCCATCGAACACAATGTGGAAAAGGAGCTGGGATCGCGTAAAAAAGAGATGGGGCAGGGCGAAATTCGCCTTAAGTGCCGGCAGTATGCGGACAATTTTATCAATATTCAGCGTGACGAATTCAAACGGCTGGGCGGGTTTGGAGATTGGGACGATCCCTACCTGACCATGAGCTATTCCTATGAAGCCGTCATTGCCAGGGAGTGCTGCAAGTTTGCCCTGGACGGCAGCCTGTTCCGCAGCAAGAAGCCGATTTATTGGTGCTGCAGCTGTCAGACCGCCTTGGCGGAAGCCGAGATTGAGTATAAAGACGAAACGTCGCCATCGGTTTATGTCAAATTTCCCTTGTTGGATGACGTGAGCGATCAATTGCCGGCGCTGGCCGGAAAGTCAGCGGCCGTTGTGATCTGGACCACCACCCCCTGGACCCTGCCGGCCAATCTGGCAATCGCCCTGCATCCCGACTTTGAATACCAGGCCGTGGATATGGGGGGCGATCAAATCGTCATCCTGGCCACAAGCCTGACAGCGTCTTGCATGGAGGCTTTCGGCGTGGCGGATTACACGGTTTTGGGAGCCCTGGACCCGCGCAAATTGGAAAAGAAGCGCTGCCGCCATCCGCTTTACGACCGTGAATCCCTGATCATTCTCGGCAACCATGTGACCCTTGAAGCCGGCAGCGGCTGTGTGCATACCGCGCCCGGCCATGGCCGGGAAGACTATGAAGTCGGTTTGGAGTATGGACTGGATGCTTACTCGCCGGTGGATGACGGCGGTTGTTTCACCGACGAGGTCAAGGACTTTGCCGGGCAGTTCGTTTTCAAAGCCAATAGCGGGATCATCAAAGCGCTAAGCGATCGGGGGGTTTTGCTGGGCCAGGAGAGTTTGCGGCACTCCTATCCGCACTGCTGGCGCTGCAAGCGGCCGGTGATTTTCAGGGCAACCCCCCAATGGTTTATCTCCATGGAAAAGACCGGTTTGCGCCGGGCATCATTGGACGCCATCGATAAGGTCAGTTGGATTCCGCACTGGGGCCGGGAGCGTATTTACGGTATGATTGAAAACCGGCCCGATTGGTGCGTATCGCGGCAACGGGCCTGGGGCGTGCCCATCACCGTTTTCAGTTGTGCCCAATGCGGCGCAGCCCATATGACGCCGGAACTGATGGAGACCATCCACAATCTGTTTGCCGCCCATGGGGCCGATATCTGGTTTGAAAAAAGCGCTGAAGAGTTGATCCCCCATGGAAGCACCTGTTCCCAATGCGGCGCAACCGAATTTGAAAAGGAGACCGATATTCTGGATGTCTGGTTTGACTCCGGTGTCAGTCACGCTGCTGTATTGGCGGCCCGGGAGAATCTGGGTTGGCCTGCCGATCTTTACCTGGAGGGGTCGGATCAGCATCGCGGCTGGTTTCACAGCTCTTTGCTGACCGCTATCGGCACCCGCAAGGCCGCACCATATAAAGCTGTTTTGACCCATGGGTTTGTGGTGGATGCCGAAGGCAAGAAAATGTCCAAATCCATCGGCAATGTGATTGCGCCCGAAAAAGTGATCAAACAATACGGTGCCGAAATCCTGCGGTTATGGGTTG
>JBFFHG010000311.1:0-5127 GCA_041557055.1 Desulfosarcinaceae bacterium | reverse complement strand
CTTCGCGGCCGGTCTTTACGGTGATTGAAGATCAGTTGGGTCTCCTGCATGCGCCACCCGAGATTTTGAAACAGGGTGCGGGTACTGTGGATGTCGTTGGCGGAAAATCCCATAGCCAGCTCCATACCGGCATATCTGCGCACGGCAAAGTCACCGGCATCAGCGCCCAAATGGTCAATGGCGGCGGCAGTCTTCAAAGAATCCAGTCCCATCATCCGGCAAGCGGCCAAAGCCAGGGCCCGGTTGGCATCAACGTGATCCGCAATGCGTTTCACCG
Organism: Desulfosarcinaceae bacterium; assembly: GCA_041557055.1. GTDB lineage: Bacteria > Desulfobacterota > Desulfobacteria > Desulfobacterales > Desulfosarcinaceae > JARRKU01. The sequence goes on along the minus strand of JBFFHG010000311.1, from coordinate 4,850 downwards.
CGCTATGCGCCGCCACTATTTTACCGCAATGCCTTCCAAGCATTGCCATGATGGATTCATTGCCGGCGACAGCGCCGGAAACAATCACCGGCGCATGGCAAGGCAACCCCATCTTCAGCACCGCAGCGGCATCCTTTTCGCCCGGCCCCCACACCTCCTGGTGATCTCTGTGGGTATTGGTCAGAATGGCTGCCGTGGGGTTTATCCAGCGGGCTGCCAACGGCTGAAATTCCGGGCTTACCGCGCTGTTTTCAACGATGACCGCCTCAGCGTCCGCAGGCAGTTGCCGCAACCACCAGCGCAGTTCCGCCACATGCGCGCCGGCCGGCCTCAGGATCACCTGCTGGCGGCCGTCCGGTCCTATCTGCCGCGGCACCACACCGGTAATCCGGGAAAATACCTTCAGGCCGTGTGCTAGCAGGGCCGTGTGCAGCATACGCACCACACTGCTTTTCCCGCGGCTTCCGGTGACCAGAATTCTGTGGCGTATCTTTTCCATGGTCGTTTCCTTGGTTTGTGATCCCAAACCGGTCCGGCATCATCATATGCCGGTGAGTGTTATTCCCGCTCACCCTCCGGGGCGTCCAGTACAGCTAAATGGGCGCCTAAGCCATCAGCAATGATCTCATCAAAACCCGGCACGTTTTCCAGAACAACCGCGCGCTCGGCCTGGACCAGTCCCAGCATCTCCAATATGACCTTGACAGTCCCCACATGCCTGGCGACCCTCAGATCCAGGGACTGCCCTTCACTGTCAAAGGGAACAAACAATTGCCCCAACCGGCCGGCCAGTTCATACGCTTTATCTTTTCCTGTGAGAATGAGGTCTTCGTCTGTTTTACCGCGGAAGCGCCCCATGCTTGGATTGGCCGTCTCCATAAGCACGGCGGCCACATCGGTGTTTTCTCCCCACTCCCTGTGACTCAATCCTCTCAGTTGACGCGGCGACGGTTCCAGGCGCATGGGGATATTCAGACTCTCCAGCTCCATCATCGCCATTGCCGACAACTCCATGGCTTTTTCTCCGGCCACGATGGCGTTGACCACCGGGTATTCCGGAGACGCTTCGTGCAGGTCAAAAGCCAGATCGACCTTTTCTTTGCGAATCAGCTCCACGATGGCATACGCCAATCTTTCGGTTATGGCGCCGTCCGGTTTGCCGGGGTAGCAGCGGTTCAGATTGCTGCGCTCGCATCCGGCCAGTTGCTGACCGGACGCCGGGTGGATATAAATGTCGGGATTGGGCCATTCATGGATGGGATTGGTAATGCGGGCGCCATATCGGAAAGAGCGGATGCCGCCACCCGGCTGGCTGATATGAAAAAACTGCGGATGCCCTTCCTGGGCCATGGTGTGGCTGCGCCCCATTGGGTTGGCGTAGGGAACGACGATCAAGCGCCCCTGGCGCACCCGGGAATTCTCCAGGAAAAGGACTGCCGCCAGAGAGCTGGCCGGCTCATTGCTGTGACAGCCGCAAAGGAGAAGAACGGTGCCTCCGGGGGTGTCGCCGTTCTGGATGTAGACCGGTGTGTCGGCCGGCGTATTCTTGATACCTTCGAAATATCCGGAAAGCATGACCGACTTGAATTGGGGCTGCGGACGAACCGCGTCGATGCTGCTTTTGGGCTCACGCATGGCGTTGAAGCTGTTGGCGCTAACAAATGCAACGGCGCATGACAGAAGTAAAAAAACGGCGGCTGTCAGCGGTGTTCCATTGTTGGTCTTATCTAACATCGAACCTCCTTACTTGATCATCAGGGCTCTGAGAATAAGCGGTATGCTGGTCAGGGCCGCAATGGCCTGAACCCATATATCTTTTTCGCGAAACTGACAGCGAAGCACGATCAGCAGAATAAAAATCACAATCAGTCTGTATATCAGCGTCATACGTCCCACAGCCTCCTGTGCTGAATAAAAGCCTTCTCCATTGGCAGGAAAAGCGCTTATTGTCTTGTGATGTCCAGGTCAATAAGAAAACAATCCGCCCAGGCAATTGGCGCCCAGGATAACAGCAATGCCCCACACGGCCGTCACGATGGCCGGAATCAGGCAAACCCTAAGAACCTTCAGGTAATGTTTTTCTCCCACCACCTGAGCTGCAAAAAGCCCCGCCAGGGCGGTGGGCGGCATCAAATCTCCCAGTCCGGCAAAAAGGCTGAGGGCCGATCCCACCACAATCTCGTTGCGTCCGAGCAGCGCCAGCAAAAAGGGAACGCCCAGAACGGTGGCCGAACCATAGGCGGATACAGCGCCGAAAAGAGGGATGGAGGTGGCGATACTGACATACAGAAGCCATGCCGGCAGGGCCAGGGCCGAAACCACGAAGAATCCCCGCACGCCGTTGAGGGTCATGATCTGGATGAACATGCCCACCCCCACCAGGATGCCCATCACCGGCAGTGCGTCTTTGAGGGCTTCTGTTGCAGCGTCAAAGAACCGCCATCGACGGCCTGAGAGCAGGCCGCTGAGAGCTGCCAGCAAAAAAGAGAGCGGCATTCCCAACGAAGGCCAAATGCGCGGAAAGAAACGTTCTCCGCCCAGAAGTACGATGAGCACGATAAAAGGAAAAAACAGCCGGAAGGTCAGTGGCGTTTTTGCCATTTGATCCAACTCGGATACCAGCGCTTCCGCCATTTGGTCTTTCACCACCGGATTTTTCTCGATGTAGGGATAAATCAACATCATGCCGCTGAAGGCTGCCAGGGGCACGGTACAGATCAGCAGGGGAAGTGCGAATCCCACATAGGGCATGTCAATACCGCCGCCGATGATCATCGCCGGCAGGTTGATGGGCGGTGCCACCATCCCGTATATGGCGCTCATGGCAATGGCGGCGGCTGTTTGAATCATGGGAACGCCCAGCCGCATCATGACCGGCGCCACCAGCGCGCCGGAGGTCAATACCGCCGCCGTTGAAGAGCCGGTGATCATGCCCGGAAACATGATAATGGCGACAATGCTCATTGTCAGCAGCAGCGGCCTGTTGTAAAATTTCCGGATCACCCAGGCGGCCATCGATTCCAAAAGACCGGTATGCTGGACCGTCTTCATGAAAATCATGGCGCTGGCAATGATCAGAAGGGTATCCAGATACCCGAATGATCCTTCCACGAGATGCCGCACGGCAATGCCGTTGCCTGAAAACAATGCGCCGCTCGCAGCAGCCAGGGCCAGGGCCAATGCAATGGGCAATCTGAGGATAAACGCCCCCATGGTAAATATGCCGACCATGGCAAGCGTATACCCGCCTTCCGGCCAGAACCAGTCCATTTATACTCCTTTTCAAAGTTGTTTTTCGCGACCCCTTGGGTGTCGCACATCTTCTATTTCAAATAGGCACCAACGCCTTTTATCTGTCCTCAAAACTGAAACTTACGGTTCGATGATACGCCAATTCTGCAAGACCGCCTTCAGGGGAACGGATACGGTGCTTAAACTCTCAGCCGTCAGAATTTCGACATTCGAACCGGAAAGCCGCTCATTGAAAAATCCGTCCAGATTGCCATCTTTGACGACAATGACTTTGTCCGCATGCGAGAGCGCCGTTTCAATGAAGATATCCGACAGTTTTCCGCGGCGCCCTTTTCCGCCGACATGCATCACCACGACGTTAATGCCTTTCTGTTTTGCGGCGGCCAACAGTGCGGACACTCTTTCGATCTCCTGGTCTTTGTCAATGCCGGCGGCCCCCAGGCCTTTGGAACTGCCGCCCGCCACAGCCACAATAACTTTTTGATTGCTTAGTTCTTCCGCCGTCAAAAGCTTCTGAACCGAGGCATCGACTTTCATTCTTTTCAGAATGACATTGACCATAATGACATCCGGGCTCTGTCCGACAGGCGTAAGGACGACATCCTGGGCCGCCGCATGTTGCGCCGTGATGACCAGAGTCAGTATAAGTGCCGATTTGAAAAACGATTTGAAAAACATGATGATTCCTCCTGTATGGATCTATTGGTTATATTGTTTTTGATAAACGGCCGTTGATGCCGAACCGGCTCACCAGCCTAATGATGCCTGAAATATTATGTTTCCTTCTCAAGGGTTGCCGGGCGAGGCAATATACAGAGAACTTGCATATTCTTTCTCGCCCGGGGGTTGACCGGACTCCACGATCAAGGCCAAATCCGTTCGGCCGTCGTTGTCCGCATCCGCCACGGCAAAATCCGTTATGACGCCATTGACGGTCCGCGTTTTCCATTGCAATTCAAATTCCGAATTCAACAGGCAGACCCCTTCAATTTCAGCGCTTTTATAGTTGCGGTATCTTTCAAGCAGGCTGCCGAGCACGCCTTCGTTTCTGACAATGACGACCTCCCTGCGCCCATTGCGATCAAGATCCGCCAAAGCAATGCGCTGATGGGGGTAAAAAAGCGCTGTTGGGGTTACATCGCCGATGGACGCCGCCGATTGCTTTTCATATTCTATGGCCGCAACCCCCTGGCCGCATGTTTTTGATGTTATTGCCAGCAAGCGACAACTGGAGTCCATTGCCTGAAGTTTTGCGCCCGGTCCTATGGTGAAAACCGGTTCCGGCTTGTTAGTGTCACCGCCTGCAACCGTTCCCCAAAGAGTGACACCATCCATCCATTTTGGTGAGTCAACGGCCCGGTAGGCGCCTTGGGACCATATCAGCCGGCGGACGCCCCGGCGTTCCAACGCCTCAACGGAGCCGGTTTTTCCCAGAAGCATTTTATCTGTACCGGAAGCACAGGGGATTCGATAAAACCATTTCTGCTTTGAAAGGACTGTTCCGTAGGTCTTTCCATTCCATTCGACCACAAAAGAGGCCAGACAATTGAAGAAAGGATCTATGGCAGACACGAAGATTTCCGCATTGCCGTTTGCAT
>JBFFHG010000310.1:0-5129 GCA_041557055.1 Desulfosarcinaceae bacterium | reverse complement strand
TGACCCTGGACAACAAAAAGGCCATGATCAAGCAGGGCCTGCAGTATGCCTACCTGGAGCGCGACTCCTCCGGCGGCTCCTCGGTGAAGTTCAAGGACGTGGACCTGCTGCTGGAGGTGACCCCCCATGTGACGCCGGATGACCGTATCTCCCTGGTGATCTTGCTCACCAAGAACGATGTGGACAGCATCACCGACGGCGTGCCCAACCTGGCCACCAACGAGGCCCAGACCGAACTGCTGGTGAACGACGGCGACACTGTGGTGATCGGCGGCATTGTCAAAAAGACCGAGGCCACCGGATCGAGCGGTTTCCCGGTGCTCTCCAAGATCCCGGTGCTGGGATGGGCGTTCAAGAAACAAAACAACAGCACAAGCAACGACGAATTGCTGATCTTCATCACGCCCCGCATCGTGCAGTTGGAGCAACAGCAACAGATGGCGAACGATCTGAATTAGGCAGGAGAACCGAACAAACAACAAGGTGACAGAAAATAAGGAACTTGTAAGGAGAGAATATATGCAACTGTTCAGTGTGAAACGTTTTTGCCGCATGGGGCTTTTGGCCGGCCTGATCATTATCATGGGATGTGGGTCCGGGGGGGATCCTATTGATGAATCAGGATACCGCTATCAAATCATTACGGCATCCATAGAAGACAGAAATGCGGTAACCAGTGATATTGATGTGTGGAGAGACTGTGATAACGATTATGACAATGGTGCCGATGATGAAGATTTGCTTACAAAGGCCTCTGTGACGCTTTCATTTGAATCCAGCGATGAGCAACCGGATGATATTTGGGTTTATCGCTTGAGAATCGAATATGAACTCATTGAATGGAACTCAGGTCCCGCAGGGGATCCGGCTAACATACCGGCCATCCCGACAAACACTTATGATGTTGATATTTTTATACCTAGAGCGGGTGGAAGCAGCAGTGACGAGGTTGACTTATTCACGCTTGTAGATAAGTCTAACTACAGGACACTATTGGGTCTTAATAATGCGGGCCTTCAGACACGTGCTGCTTTTCAAATTAAAGTAACAGCATTTCTAACCTATACACCCCAATCACCTGAAACACATTTGGAAATTACTAAATCATTCACTATTAATGTGCAAAATTTTGCAGACAGTTCGTGTACCCCGGAAGAGGAAACCTAATTACAAAAGATGTTTTAATCTGTGAAAATGCGGGAGTGAGATTACGGCATCCTCACTCCCGCATTTTAGTTCTATTTTGGCACCATGGAAAATAATTCTATTGAAGCGACCTCAATCGCTCTTCGGCCTTAACCGCCACATCACTTTCCGGCCCTGCAAATTCGATGGCGTTTTCGTAAGAGATTCTGGCCTGAGCCGTGTTTCCCGTCAGTAAATTGGCTTCTGCCAGTTCAAAGTGGATCTCGGCTGCCTTTGGGGCCAGTTTGATCGCCCTTTCCAGGTAGCGCAGGGCGAAACGCCCCTGGTTCATGGCCAGGTAGGTGCGTCCCGCGCCTCGCAGGGCGATGACGAAATCGTCCTGAATTCTAAGCGCCTCTTTGTAGTATTTCAGGGCGGTCTGGTACCGGCCCTTGTGATAGTACGCCAGACCCAGGTTGGCCAGGGGATAATGGGGGGTGGCGTACAGCACGTCTTTGGTGATCTCCTTGAATATTGCGATGGCCGCGTCCCACTCTTTCAGGGTGAGGTAAGCCGTCCCCAGGTTGTTGCGCGCCGGGGCATAGCCGGGCTTGAGGGCCACGGCTTTCTTGAAATGGGCGATGGCGTCGGGCATGCGTTCTTTGGCCATATAGCACAGCCCCAGGTCGTTGTGTACGATGGGGTCTTCCGGGTTGAGTTTTTGGGCTTCAGCCAGTTCGCGCAGGGCTGCGGTATAATCCCCCTGACGCATGTAGGCTTCGCCGATCTCGCGTGTGGCTGCGGCCAGCCGGGGGTTATGCCCTGTATTCTGGCCGGCGCAGCCCCAGAAGGATAAGATGCTCAAAAATACGGCTGTTGTGCAGATGATGTTTGTTTGTCTCTTTTTCATAAGTCATCCTGTTACGTTTGACAAATTCGTTAAAAATATTCCGGCCATGCCGTTGGCAACGCTTCAATTACCACACCACCACATCGATGCCTTGATCGCTGAGCAGATCTGTGACGGCTGACGGCAGTGCAATGCCGGTCAGCAGAATGCGCCGGCTTTCGGACTTGGCGTACAAAATACCGGAGACCGTTATGGCGGTGTTGAACTCGGCCGGCCGCGGGGCGGCCAGAAACGAGGGTTGAACGTCATAGGCCAGGGAGAGGGCGGCCAGCAATTTTTGCACAATAGCGCCGTAGCCCTCATCGGCGGTGATCTGCACGATGTTCAGCCCGGTTTGGGAGATGGCTGTCACGGCGTCTCCGTAAAGATCACCGAAATCCACCAGGGTCTCCCGGCCGTTGCCGGCCGAAACCAGGTCGGCATAGGCCTGGATCTGGATGCCGGCGTAAGGAAAGGTGATGGCGGTGTTGGCCCCATAGGTGAATCCAAGGGTCCGGGCCAGTGTTTTCACAAAATCCTTCCGGTCTGAAGGGGCCAGCGCCAGAACGTTTTTAACGGCGTGGCGCTGGGGCGCATTGTGCAGTGCGGCGGTATTGCCGCCGGGCAGCATCTCCTTGAGGATGATGCCGTTTTGCTCCAGGAAGCGCCGGATGGATTCGGGGGTCTGCTGATCCGGTCCGGCAATGGGCGTGATGCACAAATGGCGGTCGTCGGTTTCCGGGCGCATCCACTTGGCCCGCACCGTCACATGCACGCCCTGGCCCTCAAAGGTGACTTGGGCGTTTTCACCGTCGGTTTTTTCAAGGGCTTCAAAGATCGAGGCGATTATCTCCTCGGCCGAGGATCGGTCATCCGCCGACACGGTTTTAACCTCCGGCCAGGCGGTCAGGAACTGTTCCGCATCCATCTCCATGATGCGGTCATTGGAGGTGAAGGTCATTTTGGCCCCGTCAGGGAACTCCAGCAACGGATGGCGGGAGAGGTCGATTTCAAAATCTTCGCTGTTCTGACGCGGCAGATAGTAGGTCCCTTTGGTGCGCAGCCGTCCACCCACGGCGGCGGCCGCGTCCGCCAGGGCGCTTCCGGGCGCCTGCTCCCCGTCGTCGGGAGCGGCGGCGGCAACCGGCGCCGGGATGGGGAGCGCCTGCGCCTCGGTGCGGGCTGTTGCGTCCCCCTGGCTCACGGTTTGGCGCAGGTTGCCCTGTTTGTCATACATGGCGGCATAAAAGGCTTTTTCTCGAATGGAGGGGGCGGGCAGATAGACCTTTTGACCGGCGTAGATAAGATTCAGGTCGGTCACATCCGGATTGGCGGCTTTAAAAAGCTTGATCCCCTCCTGGTAGGATTGGGAACCGTATCGCCCGTATTTGTCCGCGATCAATTTTGAAACCGTGTCTCCCCTTTGAACCTGATAACTTTGGGAATGCTCTTTGATCACCTCCGTTACCTGGCTCAGGGTGACAAAGGGAATGGTCACCACGCCGGTGGCTTGTCCGGACAGGGTGCCGTGCTCCAGTTTGCGCAGGGGAATGTCGACCCCCTGGCCGGGGCGCACCATATTGATATCCTTGATGTGGGGATTGAGCCGTTGAAAGATGCCCATGAAATCGCGGAAGTCCTGGTGGGCGATTTCACCCTTTTGGCGAAATATCTTAAGCACCCAATCGCCCTCCCGGACCACATAAGGTTCGCAGAGGATATCCCAACCGCGGTCGTACCGGACGATGTAATTTTTATAGACCAGGCTGCCGGCGGCGACGGCGGTTGTCAAGCCAAGCACCAGCAGGGGCGGCAAAAACCAGGTCCACGAAAATGGAAGAAAACGACGGGGTTGTTGCATGGCAATCATAACCTGCTTCAAGAAATGATAAATTTTTTTTATACAATAAACTGAAGACGCGAATCATGCCGCGGTGAACTTGGTCAGCTTCAGATCATCGGCAATGGCCCGGGTCACAGTTTCAACAAAACGCTCAAAAGCCTGCCCGGTAAGGGGGTTGCCCGGCGCGGGCACCTCTTTCAACGCTTCGGGGCGCATGTAAACCGGTGCATTGATCAACCCCGGATCGGGGATCACTTCAAACTCGGCCGGCATGCGGTTTTCAAAATAGAGATCCTGAAAACCGGCGAATTTCAGGGCATGGGCCGTGGAATCGACCACGGCGGTTTCATTTGTCGCCGCTATTTTGCGGTCCACGGCGATTTTCAGGCCGGCCAGGCACTCCCCGCCGTGGGTGCAGGCGATATGCCCGTTGCGATTGGCCCGCAACTGCCAATCCATGATCGCCTGCTCGCTTACCCGGATGAAAAAGACCCGTTGTTTGCCGGCCGATTGATTGTACTGCTGCTCCAGTTGGATAACCCGCGGCATGGAGACCGGGTTGCCGATCATGGCCGCCTGGGCCACCGACGGCCGCACGGTCTGGGGCACAAAGCGCCGTTGAGCGGCATCCGGTTCCCGGTAGTACTGGCAGACCGGATCGGCATGGGCGGATTGAACCCCGATGATTTTTGGCAGATCGGAGATGATGCCCGCCTGGTGGAATTTGATAAAGCCGCTCATCACCGCCGTAATGTTGCCGGCATTGCCAATGGGCACCACGATCACTTTATCGCCAAGTTCATACTCGAACGCCTGGGCGATTTCATAGGCGTAGGATTCCTGGCCCAGGATGCGCCAGGCGTTTTTGGAGTTGAGCAGTGCGACGTCATATTGCTCGGAGAGGGCCTCCACAACCTTCATGCAGTCATCGAAGACACCTGGGATTTCATAGACCCGCGCTCCGCTGCCCAGCGGCTGGGAAAGCTGTTGAGGGGTCACCTTTTTGTGGGGCAGGAGCACGGCGGATTTGATGCGGGGTTGCAGATAGGCGGCATACAAAGCCGCGGCGGCCGAGGTGTCCCCGGTGGAGGCGCAGACCGCCAGCACCTCCCGGACTTTGCCGCTGTTGATCAGAAAGTTGATATAGCTCAAGGCGCTGGCCATGCCGCGGTCTTTAAAAGAGGCCGATGGATTCTGGCCGTCATTTTTAAAGAAAAAGCGCATTCCCACCCTGGATTGCAGCCGCTGGTTGGCTTCCACCACCGGGGTGTG
>JBFFHG010000309.1:0-5141 GCA_041557055.1 Desulfosarcinaceae bacterium | reverse complement strand
CTCAAAGCGGCCGGCCTGCCCATTTACCGCCATTTAAATGTTCATGGCTATTGGAATGTGGATCAAAGCAAAATGTCCAAAAGCCTGGGCAATGTGGTGGAACCCCTGCAACTGAAAAATGTTTATGGTCTGGACGCCTTCCGTTTCTTTCTGATCCGCGACATGGTTTTCGGTCTGGACTCCAGCTTCAATGAAGAGGCCCTGGTGCAGCGCATCAATTCGGATCTGGCCAACGACCTGGGCAACCTCTTTTCCCGAGTGGTCACCATGGCCCATAAATACTTTAAAGGCCGCGTACCGGTCATCGATCCCAATGTGGAGCAGGAGTTCTCCCTGGGACTGGCGAACAAAGCGGCCCAGGCGGTCAAGAGCTATCAAAAATCCATGGAGAGCTTTGCCTTTCACAAAGCCATGGCGGCAATCTGGGAGTTCATCAACCAGATGAATAAATACGTGGATGTCACCGCTCCCTGGCAACTGGCCAAAAACAAAACCGGCCGCCCCCAGTTAGAGGTGGTGATCTACAATCTGCTGGAGGGTCTGCGGGTGGTGGCCGGCCTGATCTACCCGGTTATGTCCGAAACCTCCGCCACCATGATCAGACATCTGGGACTCGATCCGGGCGAACCTTTTTACAAAATGGCCCTGGTGGGCAACTGGAAAATGCTGCCCCCCGGCATTCAACTTCCCAAAGTAACCACCCTGTTTCCAAGAATCGAGCTGCAAAAGAGAGAGGCTGCCGTTGTCATGGACGAAGCGGAAAAATCTTTGAGTCCGGCTTTAAAACCTGAAATCTCCATTGAAGATTTCGGCGCCATAGACCTGCGCGTGGCTACAGTGGTCAAAGCCGAAGCCATTCCAAGAGCCAAGAAACTGCTAAAACTGGAAGTCGATTTGGGAGAACCCCAAGCGCGGACAGTCGTGGCCGGAATCGCCGGCAGCTATACGCCGGAGAATCTTTTAGGAAAACAAGTGATCGTGGTGGCCAATTTAAAACCCGCCAAATTGATGGGGGTTCAATCCCAGGGGATGGTATTGGCCGCAAGCAATGACAAAAACACCATGGTGCTCACCCTGGACAAGCCCATGCCGCCGGGAACGCCGGTTCGGTAATTCGTCAATGCTCATGCGAATCTTAAGACAAGTGCAAAAAAAATCCTGCGCCACCTCCAAACGCGGCAGTTGGCGCGAGTATCAGGACCATCTTAAAAAATCTCAAAAACCCAATCGCAACAGCCGCTGGATGGCCAGCACGGCTGTTTTAGCAGTGATTTTTGTATCTGTCTTTGTTATCCAGGGATACTTTTCATCTCCGGCCGACGGCCGCCCGTCACCAACGCCGACCAGTCAGCCCCTGTCCGAAGATGTCTTGATCTCCAAGAAAGACGTGCGAATTATTCTTGAGCATTCCGAAGGGGAAAATCTGCTGGTCAGCCAAATCAACCTGCCCTTTAAAAATCAGACGATCCACATCGAAACCAGCCTGGACAGTGATCTGCAGTCCCACCTGGTTGAAGCCATGGATCGCAAAAACTCCCGCTTTATCGGAATCGTGGTCATGCAAGCGGATACCGGCCGTATCCAGGCGTTGGCCGGATTCAATAAAATTGATCCCGGCCAAAATCCCTGTCTGATAAACGCCTTCCCCGCCGCCAGTCTTTTTAAAATCGTAACCGCCGCGGCAGCCGTCGATCATTGCGGGTACAACGCCGACACCAAAATACGGTTTAACGGGTACAAGCACACATTGTATAAAAGCCAGCTCAAAGAGCGCACCAATAAATATACCAGCACACTGTCGTTCAAGGACTCGTTCGCCCAATCGGTCAATCCGGTGTTCGGCAAACTGGGCGCCGTGTATCTGGGGCGATCCGTGCTGGAGGAATACGCCACGGCCTTTGGTTTCAACCAGCCCATTAATTTTGAACTGCCGGTGGAACCCAGTCATATTCAAATTGAAGAAGATGCATATCAACGGGCGGAAATCGCCAGCGGTTTTAACTATGACACAACCATATCGCCGATGCATGCCGCCATGATGGCCTCGGCGGTGCTGAACAAAGGCCGGATGGTGGTTCCCACTTTGGTGGACCGGATAACCGATGACAAGGGACAACTGTTGTATGAATCCCAAACCGCCTGGCGGGGCCGGGCCATGTCCTCGAATGCTTCCGATGTGTTGACGCGCTTGATGGAAACAACGGTCCGGTCGGGCACCGGAAGAAAAGCCTTTCGAAACCATACCCGCCACCGGGTCTTATCCAAACTGGACATCGGCGGCAAAACCGGTTCCATATCCAATCAAGCTCACGACGCCCGTTTCGATTGGTTCGTAGGCTTTGCCAATGAAAAAAAGGGGCCCGGGCATTTGATCGTAGCCGTACTGGTGGCCCATGAGGAATATATCGGCAGACGTGCGGCCGAATATGCGAAAATGGCGATGACCCGTTATTTTCAAAGCCATTTTGCCCAGCAACAAACCAACCAACTCAGCTCCGGCAGCTAATCCTGTTTAGAGTGACCGGAAGAAGTCAACCACGATTAAAGACTAAGGAGATCAGCCATGCCTGGTTTTGAAATTTTCGGTGAAGAAGAACGCAAAGAAGTTCAGGATGTTCTCAACACCGGTGTGTTGTTCCGTTATGGATTCGACGACGCCCGCAACGGGCATTGGAAGGCCCGAACCTTTGAAACGGAACTGGCCCGCCGCATGGGAGCGGCTCACTGCCACCTGTGCTCCAGCGGCACGGCCGCCCTGAGCATCGCGCTGGCCGCTTGCGGCATCGGCGCCGGCGACGAAATCATTGTCCCGCCCTTTACTTTTGTGGCCACCTTCGAAGCGATTCTGACGGCCGGCGCAATTCCGGTCTTTGCGGATATCGACGAGACCCTGTGCCTGGACCCGGCCGCCATTGCAGCCAAAATCACGTCTGGCACCAAAGCGGTAATGGTGGTCCATATGTGCGGCGCCATGGCCCGCATCGATGAAATCAAAGCCTTGTGCGATCAAAAGGGCCTGGTCCTGATTGAAGACACATGCCAATCCGTGGGGGCCGCCTTCAGAGGAAAACCCTTGGGCACCTTCGGCCAAATGGGATGTTTCTCTTTTGATGCGGTCAAAACCATCACCTGCGGTGAAGGCGGCGCCATCATCACCGACGACCCCAAACGCTACCAACTGGCTCACGCCTATGCCGATCACGGCCATGACCATATCGGCAATGACCGCGGAGCGGAAGACCACCCTATTCTGGGTAACAACTACCGCATCAGCGAATTGAACGCCGCGGTGGGCGTGGCCCAGTTGCGTAAGCTGGATACGATTTTAGAGACCCAGCGCACACATAAATCCGCCATTAAAACGGCCATGCAGGCGTTCCCGCAAGTCAGTTTCCGCTGTTTGCCGGATGAGGCGGGCGATTCGGCCACCTTTCTGAGTTTTATGCTGCCCGACGAAGATAAGGCCCGCCGGACCGCCAGGGCGATGGGGCTGGCCGGTGTGGATGGTTGCTTTTACTGGTATGGCAACAACTGGCACTATTTGCGCCAATGGCATCATCTTAAAGAGATGAAGGTGGCCGCAAGACTTCCCATCCAGGTCTATGATCAGCAACCGGAGTTCGCCAAAGTCAATTTACCCAAATCGGACGCCATTATGGGGCGCACCATTTGCATGCAGATCAAACTCTCCTGGGGTCCGGCGGAAGTTCAGGACCGCATCACCAGGATCGAACAGGTTCTCAGAACCGTTTAATCGGAAGCCCTCACACGCTTCCCAACTTTTAAACCTTGAGCTTTTAAAAGCAAGGAGAAGTCGTCATGACAATCCGTTTCCGACAAGGAAATCAATCGATATTCAATAATTGCAGGATAACCTTGAGGGGATTTAAACAACTGCTCAGATCCCTTCGCGCCACCGGCTTTCACTGGGGGCATCGCCCACCCCATAGCACCGGGCCGTCGGTGGTATTCCTCCCTGCGGCGCCATCCACCCTGAATTGCGGTCTGGCCGGTTTGATCACTGTTTACGGTGGTCAAAAGCCGCCACCCATTAAAGATTTGAACACCATGCAAACCTTGGCCGGACAGGTCCTGTCAACCCCTCTGAAATCTTGTCTGTCAGATCCCAAGGCCATTGAAACGCGCTACCTCAATGGGGAGGCAACCCTTCAAAATCTCTTCCAATCGACCAGAACGCTCAAACGGCAGGACCATTTTCTCTCCCTTTTCAATGCGCCGCCCCTCCAGGCGCAGTTGAATGAACTGCATCAACGCCTGGAAAATTTTATCGCCGACGAAACCGGCACACTGAATCAAGCCATGGGACTCCTGGCCGAAGAGGTGGTGGAAATCGTCGACAGCCGTATCGAAAGCCTAAAGGATGCCGCTTGGTGCATAAAAACCGAACTGATGGACAACATCGCCAAGGTCCGGGCCCTGATGCCGTCCAAAGAAAAACAGGCGCCCGGCAGGATCATTGAAATCTACCGCAACATCAACACGGTCCTCAACAGCATCGACCGCCTGGAAGTACGCGGGCGGGATTCCGCCGGTATCTCTCTTCTTTTCCTGTTGGAACCGTCAGCCTATCAGGAACTAAAGCAAACCATCGGACAGGCCGATCTTTCCGATGCCTTTGCCACGCGTTCGGCCCACAGCGTTTTAAGCGACGGCAGTATCAATGTTCTTCCCGATGCGAAAACGGAACTTGTGGGCATCACCTTTACATATAAAGTGGCCGCGGAAATCGGCAGCCTGGGAGATAATGTGAGCGGTCTGCGGCACCGGATTTCCGAAGACACCTTGCTGGAGCTGACAGCACAATGCCCCCACCGGTTTCATACGGTTTCGGCCCACACCCGCTGGGCGTCAATCGGCGCCATTACCATTGCCAACTGCCATCCGGTGGATAACACAACCAACGGATCGGCCGACCAGCGCAAGGGTACGATTCACGCCTGCCTGAACGGCGACATCGATAATTATCGTGAGCTTAAAGAGCAGTATGAAGCCCAAGGCGAATCGATTCCCCCGGAGATTACCACGGACACAAAAATCATCCCCCTGCAAGTTCAAAAACATCTGCGAGCCGGCCATGGGGTGGCGGAAGCGTTCCGGCTGGCCGTCAATGATTTCGAAGG
>JBFFHG010000308.1:0-5142 GCA_041557055.1 Desulfosarcinaceae bacterium | reverse complement strand
GCCCAGAATGGCCAGGGCCGTGACGGTCTTGCCGCAACCCGACTCACCCACGATGCAAACGGTTTCCCGGCGATGGATTTTAAAGTCCACGCCGTCCACAGCCAGGGCCGGCGGGCCGTCGCCATGAAAGTGGACCCGAAGATTTTCCACCGAAAGCAATATGTCGTCGGCCTGGGGCGGCATGGGCTTTTTCTTATCAGGAGTTGTCTGCTGATTCATTTGTGTAAATACTAATTCCTCTCGCGCAGCTTGGGATTCATAATATCGCGCAATCCTTCACCGAAAAGGTTGAAGGCCAGCACCACCACCAGAATGACCAGGCCCGGTGTGAAGGTCAGCCAGGGGGCGTCGAAGATAAAATCTTTGCCGTCGGAGAGAATGTTGCCCCAAGTGGCGTGGGGCGGCGGCACCCCGAATCCCAAAAAACTCAGTCCTGCTTCGGTGAGCATGGCCGAGGCAATCCCCAGGGTGGCCGATACCAGCACCGGCGCCACGGCATTGGGCATGATGTGGCGAAAGATGATGCGCGCATCGCTGATCCCCAGGGCTTTGGCGGCGGTCACGAAATCCTGTTCCCGAAGCGAAAGAAATTCGGCGCGTACAAAGCGGGTGGTCCCCATCCAACTGGTCAGCCCGATGATCACCATAATGTTGTATATGCTGGGCGGCAGCAGGGCCACCACGGTCAGGATCAGGAAAAAAGAGGGAAAACAGAGCATGATGTCCACGGCGCGCATGATCAGGGCGTCCACCTGCAGGGCGGGTCTTTTGATCCAGTGCAAAAGACGCGGCGGGGCGGCATTGCGTCTGCGCTGCCACCGTCTCCAGACAAAACCGGCAACCGCCAGGAGGGTTGCGACCTTGGCGGCCGTCACGGCGCCCCGGCTTAAAAAAACAATGGCCAACGTGACCATGATCCAAAAGAGGATATGGCCCAGTTGGATGTATTGCTGGCCGTAATAACCGGCGATGCCGCCCAGCAGGATGCCGATGCCCACGGCGATGCCCACGGCCACGAATCCCACGGTCAGCGAAACCCAAGCCCCTTGAAGCATGCGGGCAAATACATCGCGGCCCAGATCGTCGGTGCCCAGCAGATAGATGCCCAGGGCGGGCACCTCTTCAGGACGCAGGGTGTCCAGTTTGGGTTTGGCCAGGGGGGGGCGCAACTTTTCCTGCAAGCGCACCCGGGCCGGGTCCAGGACGGGCTCGGCGCCGGAGGTGACGGCCAGGCCGGCCACGGCGGCAGCGAAAAAGACCACGAAAATCATCAGCCCGATGAAGGCCATGCGGTTTTTGCGCAGCCGGTGCCAGGTTTCGGCCCAGGGCGATCGGGACGGAGGCATGGTGCGTTCATCGATAATGGTCTGGTGGGTTGGATCTCTATGGTCAGACATTCGGTTGCGTCCTTATAGCTTAATTCGGGGGTCCACCACCATATATAGTAGGTCGGATACCAGGGTGCCTACCAGGACCAGCGCGGCGGTGATGAAGTTGAGGGTCAGGATGACCGGGTAATCCCGGCCCAGAATGGCCTCGTAGGCCATGCGGCCCATGCCGGGCCAGGAGAAGATCGATTCAATGATCACCGAGCCGCCGATCAGGCCGGGCAGGATCAGCCCGAACATGGTGACAAAGGGCAGCAGGGCGTTTCGCAGGGCGTGCTTGTAATAAACCGTTTCCAAAGACAACCCCTTGGCTTTGGCCGTGCGCACATAGTCCTGGCCGATGATTTCCAGCATCTGGCTGCGAACATAGCGGGAGAGCACGGCAATCCCGCCGGTGGCGCCAAGAAGGGAAGGCAGCACCAGGTGCCAGGTGCGGTCCATCAACCGGACCAGGGGCGACGATGAGGTCATCCCGAAGCTCTCCATGCCGATCACCGGGACATGCAACTGGGTCACCACGATGATGATCAGTAGATAGGCAAAAAAGAACCCCGGAATGGAGATCAGCAGGTAGGCTAAAAAGGTGGTGGACTTGTCGTACAGCCCATCACGGTTAATGGCCGAGCGTATCCCCACCGGAAAGGAGAAGGTCCAGGTCAGAACCGTGCCCACGATAAACAGGGGCAGGCTGTTTAAGAAACGCTCCCAGATCTTGGCCAGCACCGACACGTTGTCGCGCCAGGAGAGGATGCGGCCGGTGAAGAGATTTTTGTAAAAAAGCAGGTATTGGATGTGCAGGGGCTTGTCCAGGTGGAACGCTTTGCGCATGCGTTCCACCATCTCAGGGGTGAATTTGGGGTTGAGGGGATCGATCTGGCTGGGTTCGCCCGGCGCCAAATGGATGATCAGGAAAGAGACCACCGAGACAAAAAAGAGGGTCACCAGTTTTTGTACAATGCTTCTTCCCAGAAACGACAGCATGGGCGCTCCTTATCCCTTTTCGTTAAAAACGGGCCTTTGGGGCAGCTTGATCCATTGGTTGAAATGATATGTATAATGGCCTGTTTTGGCCGGTTCGATAGGCATGATTTGAATCTGACCGTCGGCCGCGGGGGCTTGCCGCACGATGCGCTTGTCCAGCACGGCGGTCCAGCGGCCCACATATAAAAAAGTATAGGGCTGGGCCCGGGCGATGATTTCATGCAGCCGGTGGCAATAGGCCACCTGGCGGTCATGGTCGTATTCCTGGCGGATTTTTATGATCAGATCATCGGCTTCGGGATCGGAAAACCCCACGAAGTTGAGCTGAAACTTGCCGGTTTGACTGGAGTGCCAGACTTGATAAGGGTCCGGAACGATGGGCATGGACCACCCCAATACCAGGGCGTCGAAATCGAGCTGGTCAATCCGTTTTTGAACGAAGACCGACCACTCCAGCAGGTCGGTTTCCACCCGGACCCCGATTTTTTTCCAGGCATCCTGGGCAATGGCCAGAATGGCCTTGCGCAGAGCGTTCCCATTGTTGGTGATCAGGGTGAAGGCCAGGCGTTTCCCATTTTTTTGCAGATAGCCGTCCCGGCCCTTGGTGTAGCCGGCCTCGGCCAGCAATTTAAGAGCCCCCTGGGGATCATAGGGCAGGGGGGCGATGTTGCGGTTGTAAAAATCGGTCTGTTTGATAAACGGGCCCGTGATGGGCTCGCCCTGGCCGTAAAGCACGTAATCGATGATTTTTTGAGTGTCGATGGCCATGCCCAGGGCTCGTCGCACCCGGGGGTCGTCAAAGGGGGGACGGCGCATGTTGTAAGCAATATAAGAGTAGCCAAAGGCGGTTCCTGAAAAGTGCTGAAACCGCTCGTCACGGATCAGCCGGGCCACCTGATGGGGCTGAACCGCGTAATTATCCACAGTGCCGGCGTAAAACTCCATCTCCTGGGTCAGGGTGTCGGGGATGATGCGCATCACATATTGATGGTAGTTGGGCGGTCCTTCCCAATAATCGTCAAAGCGTTTCAGGCGGATGTGGCGATCCGATTTCCACTGGTCAAACACAAAGGGGCCGCAGCCGATGGGGTGGCGGCTGAAATTGCTCTGGCGCATGGTGAAAACGGCCGGATCCTTGCCGCGTTTTACGGCTTCCCGGGCCAGGGCCCGGGCGTTGAGCAGGTGGGCCGGTAAAATCTGCATCTGCCATTTACTGATGGCCGGTGAATAGAGTCGCTTGTATATAATGCGCACGGTGAGCGGGTCGATGACCTCCACTTGCTGCACCGGTTCGTAATCGGGAATGCGTGGCGAAAGGTTCTTGGGGTTGACAATGGCTTCGTAGGTGAATTTCACATCCTCGGCCGTGACTTCATGGCCGTCGTGAAACTTGACCCCCGGCCGCAGAAAGAATTCAATCACCGGGTTGTGCGCCGTGGGGGGCAAAAGGGTTTGAGCCTGATCGGCAAGCTGGGCAGGGGGCAGCTCCGGATCGGCAGTGATGTGGGCCGCCGGATCAAATCCTTCAAAATAGTCCTGCCCCATAACACCGGCCAGACGTTCAAACAGCATCTGATCCACTTGATCGAGGGTGATGCGGATGCGCGGCGGCGCCTGTGCCGTCAGGGTCACCGGAATGTCTGCGTCGCCTGCCTTGACCCGGATGGTGTGGGTGATGGTTTCGGCCGGCAACAGATCAACCGCCGTAACGTGCCGCCATTCGGGGTTGGCGCCATCGAGCAGTGATCGCAGATTGGCCAGCAGGGCCGGGGCGTCGATTTTCCCCCATCGCAGCGTGGCCGCTTGATCATTTACATAAAAATAGGCGTGTTCGTAAATTTTCCAGCTTTGGGCGACCCGGCCGCGGTAGGCCAGGTTTTCATCCCGGTCGATCAGACCTTCAAACACAAGCCCTTCGATCTGGCTGCTGGCGCTGTCGTTTGAAAGGATCGGATTGAGCATGCTGGCATCGCCGCCGTACGCGGTGATGAATTGGATCAGCCGGTCGGGGTTTCCGCGGGTCTGTTCCTCATAGGTGGGGACCCAGAAATAGGAGATCAGCAGAATCAGGCTGACCGCGGCGGGTGCCATAATGAGAAAACGCTGTATGCTCATCATTGGACTTTTCAGGAATCCGTTATGATTTCAAAGTATAAAGAACAATTTTAACATATGGCAAACTGTCCTGCCAAGTCAAGGGCGGAGAGACGTCTGAATCGATGGGTCGAATCGTATTACTGTTAGAGTATAAAATTAAAAGTAATGAAAAAAAATATAAAAAATTTTATTGACAAGCAGTCATTCGTTTTTAAATTTTGCGCAAATGGGTTCATTGAACACAAAACCACTATGACGCCACACCCAGAGGGAAGGAGGTAACACCATGATTTATCGAAGATTGTTTGATTTTCCGGCTTTTGGTCCGCGCGGCCCGTTTCAGGAGTTGGAGACCATGAAACGACAGTTTGATCGGTTCCTTGATTTATGGTCCGCCGCTCCCCAACGCTCCATTGGCGCCGGCGTATTTCCCCAGATCAATCTCACTGAAGATGCCAACAAATTCTACCTTCGTGCGGAACTTCCGGGCGTGAGAAACGATGCGTTGGAAATCCAGGCCACCGGCAAGACGATCTCCATCAGCGGTGAGCGCCGAATTACCGAAGAAGATGTCAATGCCCGTTACCATCGGCGCGAACGCGAGGCCGGCAAGTTCTCCAGAATTATTGCCACACCGGGTGAAATCGATGCAGGCCGCATTGAGGCAAAGCTGGAG
>JBFFHG010000307.1:0-5155 GCA_041557055.1 Desulfosarcinaceae bacterium | reverse complement strand
GGCGCCCATGCCGATGTTGGCCACATAAACGTAGCCGTATGTCATGGCCATGGCGCCCATGTCTTTTTTGGCGGTCTTCTTGCCTGAGGCGGCGAATTTGGCGATGGAGCCGGTGGGGGTGGCCTTGGAACTCTGTCCGCCGGTATTGGAGTAAACCTCGGTATCGAATACCATGACGTTGATATCTTCGCCCGAGGCCAGGATGTGGTCGATGCCGCCATAGGCGATGTCGTAGGCCGCGCCGTCACCCAGAAAGACCCAGTAGGATTTCTTGGTGAGCATCCCGGCCATGGCGTTGATTTCCGCCAGCAGGGCATTGTCTTTGTATTTGGGCAGCAGCGCCTTGAGCTGGTCGCCGTACTGCTTGGAGAGAACCGCATCTTTCATGTTGGCCAGCCAGCCGGACAGCGCTTCTTTGACTTGGGCATCAACGCCTGAATCAACGGCTTCTCGGGCCAAATCAGCCAGTTTGGCGCGCTGTTGCATGTGCCCCAGAAGCATGCCGTAGGTGAACTCGCCCGGGTCCTCGAACAGGGAGTTGCCCCAAGTGGGACCATGACCCTCTTTGTTTTTGCAATAGGGAATGGAGGGCGCGCTGCCGCCCCAGATGGAGCTGCAACCCGTGGCGTTGCCGACCACCATGCGCTCACCGAACAGTTGGGTGATCAGTTTGGCGTAGGGGGTCTCGCCGCAACCGGCGCAGGCGCCCGAGAACTCCAGCAGCGGCTGATAAAACTGACTGCCCTTGACCGAGCTGCGGCTGACCAGTTGTTCACGGGAGGGCAGGGCCTGGGCATATTTGAGATTGGCCACCTGGGTTTCGATTTGAGTGCCCAGCGGTTTCATCACCAGGGCCGGCTTTTTGGCCGGGCAGATATCGGCGCAGTTTCCGCACCCCATACAATCTTCGGTATAGACCTGCATGCGGAAATTGAGCCCCTGTTCCTTGAATTCCTTGCCGATGGCTTTTTTGGCCTCAAATCCGGCCGGGGCTTTGGCCAATTCATCATCGGACACCAGATAGGGCCGGATGGCCGCATGGGGGCAAACCATTGCACACTGGTTGCACTGAATACAGTTCTCCATCACCCACTCGGGCACATTGATGGCCACGCCGCGTTTTTCGTACTGGGTGGTGCCCAAAGGGAAAATGCCGTCTATGGTGAATTTGGAGACCGGCAGCTTATCGCCTTTCTGAGCCAGAATGGGCTGCATCACCTCGGTGACCCATTGCGGTTTTTGCGAATCATCGGCCTGCCCTTCAACCGCCTGGGCCCAGGTGTCGGGCACGTTGATTTTAATCAGATTTTCCAGGGTGCCGTCCACGCCGTCCACGTTCATCTTGACGATCTTATCGCCTTTATTGCCGAACATCTTTTTGATCTGGACCTTGAGATACTCAATGGCCTGTTCAACGGGGATCACGTTGGCGGCCTTGAAAAAAGCGGTCTGCATGATCATGTTGATGCGCCCGCCAAGGCCGACTTGGCCGGCAATCTTGACGGCGTCGATGGTATAGAAATTGAGTTTTTTCTTGGCAATGGTTCTGCGCATGGCCGCCGGCAGTTTACGCTCCATATCCTCGGCCGTCCAGGGGCTGTTGAGCATGAAGGTCCCGCCCTCTTTGATGCCGTCCAGTACGTCATAGATATTCACATAAGCCGGGTTGTGGCAGGCGATGTAGTCTGCCGAATCGATCAGGTAGGTGGACTGGATTGGGCTTTTACCGAAACGCAAATGGGAGATGGTGACACCGCCGCTTTTTTTGGAATCGTAGGCAAAGTAAGCCTGGGCGTACATCTCAGTGTTGTCGCCGATAATTTTGATGGCGCTCTTGTTGGCGCCCACGGTACCGTCGGCGCCCAGTCCCCAGAACTTGCACTGCACGGTGCCGGAGGGCGTCACGTCCAGTCCCTCTTGCACGGGCAAGGAGGTGTGGGTCACATCATCGACAATGCCCACGGTGAATTGTCTCTTGGGTTCGGCCTGTTTCATGTTATCGAAAACAGCGTTGACCATGGAGGGGTTGAACTCCTTGGAGCCCAGGCCGTAACGGCCGCCGATGATTTTGGCGCTGCGGCCCTGCTCAAAGAAAACCGTGCAGACATCCTGGAAAAGCGGATCGCCCAAAGCGCCCGGTTCTTTGGTGCGGTCAAGCACGGTGATGCTTTTGGCACTGGCCGGAACGGCCTTAAGCAGATGATCGGCTGAGAAGGGGCGGAACATCCGCACCTTGACCAAACCGACTTTTTCGCCCTTGGCCGTCAGGTAGTTGACCACCTCCTCAATGGTTTCACAGGAAGAGCCCATGGAGATAATGACATTCTCGGCATCGGCGGCGCCGACATAATCGAACAGATTCATGGTGCGGCCGGTCAGCGCGCTGACCTTGGCCATGTAATCGGCCACGATGGCCGGCAATTTTGAATAGAGGGAATTGGTCGCTTCACGGCCCTGGAAATAGATGTCCGGGTTCTGGGCGGTGCCGCGCAATTCCGGGCGCTCGGGGTTGCATCCCCGCGCGCGGAATTTGGCCAATGCCTCCCGGTTGACCAGCTTGGCCATATCCTCATAGGCAATGGCTTCGATCTTTTGAATTTCGTGGCTGGTACGAAAGCCATCGAAAAAGTGCACAAACGGCAGGCTGCTTTCAATGGCGGACAAATGGGCGACCAGGGCCATATCCTGAGCCTCCTGAACCGAATTGGAAGCCAACAGGGCGAACCCGGTTTGACGAACGGCCATAACATCCTGATGATCGCCGAAAATGGAGAGCGCATGCGCTGCAATGGCGCGGGCCGTCACATGCAGAACGCCGGGCAGGCACTCACCGCTCATTTTGTACATGTTGGGAATCATGAGCAGCAGCCCCTGTGAGGCTGTAAAGGTGCTGGTCAAGGCACCGGCCGCCAGGGAACCGTGCACGGCCGCAGCCGCTCCGGCTTCACTCTGCATCTGGCGAATCAACACCTGCTGACCGAAAATATTCTTTCGTCCGCTCGCCGCCCATTCATCACAGATTTCACCAAGAGGCGATGAGGGGGTAATGGGATAAATAGCAGCCGCATCACTCAAGGCGTATGCCACATGCGCCGCCGCGGTGTTTCCGTCTACCGTCATCATTGTTTTTGCCATACCTTCGCTCCTTTTAGATATAGATTACCGCCACAAAACGCCGGCCAGCAGCGGCTTGTTGTGGTCAACACCACAAGGGGATTATAAAATACCATTCATTAAAAGAGATTCATAAATCACATTCATAAGGCATTGACAAGGAAAAACATACCGCTGCACGGCATGCCCGGTGATTATCCTTGTCCATGATAACAAACTAAAATTAAAGACAATTATTACAAACTCAAAGGGGCCGGGTCAACGGGAGGGGGGGTAACCCCATGGGCACTCAGGGAAGCGTAAATCATTGGCCTGAGGGCTATTACAAAATTCGAAACAAATCCGACGGATCTGAGTCCAACCATTTGAACATAGCCTGCCCGCCTATTCACGGAGAGACTGTTACAGGTCAGATCAGTTCGTCGCGCAGTTCATCGAAACGACAGCTCAACGAAAGCGCCTCGCCATCAAAGGCGGTTTTTATCTTGTAGGGCAAACTCTTGAACAATCGAATCATGGCCTGGTTGTGCGGGGCCGTGTAGGCGATCAGGCCGGCGATGCCGTGTTCGCGGGCCGCACTGGCCAGTTTCCTGAGAAAGATCCTGCCGAGCCCCTTGCCCTGAAAATCCTTGGCCACTGTAAAGGCCACTTCCGCCATGTTGCTCTCCATGAGCAAAAGGTACTCGCCCACGGCCACGACCCGATCGAAACCAGACTCCCCCACCACACCGATAAGGGTAAGATCCTTGATGTAGTCGATTTGGGATTTACCCTCCACATCCGATGAACTGAAGCTGGTTTTTTCATGAAAAAACCGCAGGAAAATGTCATTTTTATCCAAATTGTAATAATGCTCGCGAATACGGCGCTCATCCACCGGCTTGGCCGGTCGAATGGTAATAACCTGGCTGTCCACGGTAATCGTGTCCTCCAGATTGACGGGATAAATGGCCCTGGCCGCCTCGCCCAGACTGCGCTCAGGGCCGACCATGCCTGCTTTCTTGGCTGCATGGAACAGCTCGTCGCGGAAATTGGGATGGGAGATGCTGATCATGGCCATGACCCGCTCTTGCAGACTTTTACCGAACAGATTGACCACCCCGTATTCAGTGGCCACATAATGCACGCTGCCGCGCGGCACCACCACGACCTCCTCCCCCATCCAGGGAATAATGTTGCTTTTTTGGCCGTCAGGGGTTGTGGAGAAAAGCATCAGAATGGATTTTCCACCGTGGGAACGGCGGGCGCCCTGAACAAAGTCCATAATGCCGCTGACCCCTGCAAAATGGGTCTGAGCCACGGCCTCGGCCGCCACCTGACCGGTCAGGTCGATGGATTTGGCCACGTTCAGGGAGATCATACGGTTATGCCGGGAGATGACATAGGGATTATTGACATAATCCGAAGGGTGAAACTCAATGGCCGGATTGTCGTGCAGGAACTCATACAGATCCTTGCCGCCCAAAGCGGCCGAGGCCACCAATTTGCCTTCATTAAAGCCTTTTTTGCGGTTGTTAATCACCCCTATGGCATACAAGTGCATAATATCATTGATCATATACTGGGAATGAAATCCGAGGTCGTTTTTTTCGGAAAGGGCCTGCACCGTGGCCTGGGAAGCGGCGTCCAGGCCGACCTGTATGGTGGCGCCGTCCGGAATCAGGCGCGAAATCTGTTTGCCGATCCAGGTGGCCACCTCTGACCTCGGCGCAGGCTCGATGGTCAGCAGATCCTCCTCATGCTCAACGATCACATCAATGTCGTTGACATGGATGAAACTCTGTCCCATCACGCGGGGCATGCGCGGATTGACCTGGGCAATGACCAGATCGGCCGAATAGGCTGCCGCCTGGGTGACATCCACCGAGATCCCCAGACTCATCCAACCGAAATCGTCCGGCGGCGACACTTGAATCAGGGCGACGCTGATGGGGAGCTTGCGGCTTTTAAACAAGCTGGGGACATCGGCCATGTTCATGGGGGTTACAAAACGCAGGTTATTGGCAAAATGAGCGGAACCGGTTGCCCCTAAATAGATATG
>JBFFHG010000306.1:0-5171 GCA_041557055.1 Desulfosarcinaceae bacterium | reverse complement strand
AGTTGGGGGCCTGGGTATTTAAAAAGGACCATCGTCGGGTCAATCGGGCAATTGACGAGGTCTTTCAGCGGTTTCCCATACTCGGTGAAAAACACAATATCCGTGCTGGACTGCTCAGCGGCGGACAGCAAAAAATCCTGGAGATCGGCCGCTCGCTTCTGACCCGGCCCAGCGTCTGCCTTTTGGATGAACCCACGGCAACGTTGGCGCCGCGCATTGCCAAACAGATCTATCAAACACTGCTTGATCTGAAAGCTGAAAATATTACCATTGTCATGGTTGATCAGCGGGTCCGGCAGGCTTATGAGATTTCGGACTATCTTTATGTTCTGGAACTTGGCCGTAACAAGGCCGACGGAACACGACGGGCGTTCGAAGGGGACCTCAAGGAGATGATCAAGGGATGGCTGAAATGAACCTACGCCATTTCACGGTATAAACCCCATAAACAAGGGAGGAAGAAATGATGAGCAGAAAAGCGATAGCCCTAATTGGTGTTTTCTCACTGTTGTTGACCGTTACTTGGAACGGGGTCGCCGCAGCAAGGGATGTTGTCAAGATCGGTCTGACCATTTCTACCACAGGCAAATATACCTTTGCATCCTCCCAGGGATTCAAAGGGGTGACCATTTGGGCGGATCAGATCAACGCGGGGGGTGGATTGGAACTGAATGGAAAGAAAGTCCCGGTGAAATTGATTTATTACGACGACCGCAGCGACAAGGAAACAGTGGTCAAGCTCTATGAAAAATTGATCAATGAGGACAAGGTGGATGTTTGCTTCGCGCCCTTTGGCTCCACCCTGACCGGCGCCGCCGCCGCGATTACGGAGAAACATGGAAAGATGCTTGTCATTTGGTCAGCCGCGTCGGATGCTATCTACCAACAGGGGTATAAGCATATTGTTTCGGCAACGGAAACACCGGTGTCCCTGATGCCCAAACCCGAGATCGATCATATGGCAAAACTGGGCGTTAAAAAACTGGCGGTGGTTTATGTGGATGAGCCCTTTCCCGCCGGTTTGGCCCTGCATGCCAAACGCCTGGCCGTGCAGAACGGTATCGAGGTGGTGTTTTACGAAAAATTCTCCTCAGGAACCAAGGACTTTACCATTTTGCTCCAGAAAGTGCGGATGAGCGGCGCGGACGCTTTTTACGCTTCGGCCTATATGGATGACCAGAAGATCATGATCCGGCAGCTTAAAGAGGCCAACCTGATGTTTCCCTACACCTACATGGTTTATTCCGGCATGCCCCAGTGGGAAGATCTGGGAGATGACGGCCTGTACATCTTCGGCCATACTCTTTATCACGAAAATCTGAACTGGAAGGTCAACGCCGGAATGACCCGTGTTGAATTCGAAAATGCTTTTGCACAAAAATACCCAAAGGCCGAAAACGCCCCGGACTTTCAAACATCTCTGTCGTACGGCGCCGGCGTGCTACTCGGGCTTTTCATTGAAAAGGCCCATTCGTTGGACGGCGCGGCCCTCAAAAAAGCGGCCTTGGATCTTTCAGGCGAGGTGATCGTCATGACCGGCCCTTACGAGATCGATGCGGACGGCAAACAGTTGCTGATGCCCTTTATTGTCACTCAAGTGCAAAAAAAGAACGATAGGCCGCAGCTTGTCCTGCTGCATCCGCACAGTGTCGCCACGGGTGAGGCGGTCTACCCGATTCCGAACTGGAAAGAACGGCGGAAACCGTAAAAACAGTATAACAAAAGGATGACGGGGCAACCGAATTGCCCCCAACGTTGCATAGAAGTGGTTTCAAAGCCTTCAATCAGGTTCAAGGTCAAGGCGGAGATGGGGATTCAAACGCAGTAATTGAGTATTGAATCTCCATCCCCAACACTGAAATTGGACCTGAGAGGAGGTTTTGAAACCACTTCCAAGAAAAGGTTGTAAAATGGATAAAGAATCCCGAACCGCCTACTTTTTGGCGGATCTTACCGGACAGATCGTTTTTGCAGATCTTCCCGGGCCAGTGGTCGAAAAAGCAAAATGGCTGATTGCCGATTCCATGGCCTGCATGATTGGCGGCACCCTGCCGGTCCAGGGTGAAAAAATAATCGGCATTTTCAACGCCATGGCCGGAGTTCCGGAAATTCCCGTATTCGGTACCCCCAACCGTATGCCCCTTCTCAACGCAGTATACGTTAATTCCTATTTGGCCACCACGCTCGATATGGACGACACCTATGACGGGCATCCCGGATCAACCATTGTACCGGTGGCGTTGAGCATGGGAGGGCTCGAAAATATCAGCGGGCGCAAACTTATCGAGGCCGTGGTCACCGGATATGAGATCGGCATCAGGATCGCCAACGGGATCAAACCGACGCCGGAGCGGACCAAACGGGTGCGCGGTATCAATACTTGGCAGGTTTTCTGTGCGGCGGCTGTTGCTGCCAAACTGCAGGGATTAGACCGTGAAGGCGTTGCTCACGCTTACGGACATGCGGCTTTGCACGCCTCGGTGCCTTCTCTTCGCAAATGGGGCTTTATGGACGGAAGAATCCAGTGGCTTAAGAACAATTTCGGATACACCTCATACGGCGGTGTGCTTTCGTCCATTCTCGCCCGGGAAGGGTTTATTGCCGACACCACCATATTCGACGGCCAGGACGGGTTTTGGATCATGGCCTCTTCGGACCGTTGCGACTACGCCGCCATTCGAACGCCCCCGGACCATTACTTTACACTTAAAGTCCACACAAAACCGTATCCGGCCTGCCGCCACATCCACCCCACACTGGACGCGCTCACGGCCGTGGTTCGTGAAAACCGACCCCAACCGGAGCGCATCCAATCGATTTTAGTGGAAACCTTCTACGAGGTGGTCGATCACTACACCTGCCTGCCGACCCTTCCCTTTGACGTGGTATTCAGCGCGCCCTATCTGGCGGCTTTGGCTCTTCACGGCATCGAGCCCGGACCGGAATGGCTCAAGCCGGAACGGATCAGCGACAGGGACCTGCTGGCCACGGCAAAAAAGGTCGTTTTTTCCGAATGGGAGGAGGCCAGCAGGCGCTATCCCGAGGTCGATCGGGAATTGATGTCCAAGGTTACCGTAACCGAGAAAAACGGCAGGTGTTACCAAAAGACAGTCCGGATACCCATGGGGGATCCGAGAAACCCCATGGGCCCAAATGAGATGGCCGCCAAGTTCGACGCTTTGGCGGGACCGGTGATTGGACGCGCCAAAGCGGATCTGTTGTTCCGAAAAGTTGTTGAAGAGTTGGAAACGGTTGACAGCATCGGTGAACTGATTGCACTGATGATTCCCTGAAAAAGGCGTCACTTTACGAAACACCAGGGAAGGTGAATCATGCGCAAAGCCGCCCGCCGAGGCCAAGGCGTTCAGCCGCAGGCAACAATTGAACGTGCTGCCGATCGAACGCCTTGACCCAGCGGCGCGCGGATATCAGGTCCGAGACTTTGATTTGATGCTGTGTCTTCCAAAATTTGCCCCAAAAAAGAGGGCTTGGATTTGTCATCCAAGCCCTCTTTTTTTTTATTCTTGGTACGCCCGGTTGGGATCGAACCAACGACTCCCAGCTCCGGAGGCTGGTGCTCTATCCACTGAGCTACGGGCGCATGATCTGAGCGTAATTAATGGATTCGGCGGCCCAAGTCAAGGGCTTGGCATCAATTTTCAGGGCAGGCCAACATGAATGTTTTTCAACGCGGTTTTGGCTTCACCCACAACATAGAGGGAGCCGGCCACGCAGATGACATCTTCGGCGTTGCTCTCTTGAACGACCTGTTGAACAGCCTGACCGACATCGGGAATAATAATGACTTCCGAAAAATAATTTTCAGCAATTGATGCCAGGCGATCAACGGGTATGCCTCTCTCAATCTTGGGCTGGGTGATAACGGCCCGGCGGCATGATCCGGCCAAATCTCTGAGGATCGATTCGCAGGGCTTGTCATCGAGCATCCCCACAACCAGGGTAATATTGCGGTTTTTGTATCGTTCGCCAAGGTGGCGAGCCAGCATGCGCGCTGCCATCAGGTTGTGGGCGCCGTCCAGTATGAGGTGCGGACTGTCGGAAACAACCTCCAGTCGGCCCGGCCAACTGGAGGTTTTGAGCCCATGGCGGATGGCTTCAAAAGGGATTTCTGCTTTGTTGGTACGTTCAAGGATTTCACAGGCCGCCAATACCAAAGCGGCATTATCCACCTGATGGGTTCCGATCAAGCCCAATTCAAGTCCGGACCAAGTGTTGTCAACGCCGTAATAGGTGAACTTTGTATCTGCGGCCCGCCGGCAGCGAAAATCACGCCCCTTCAAGAACAGGGGGGCATTGCGGCTTTGTGCAGCGTTAAGAATTGTTGTTCGGGCGCTTTTTTGAGCGACACCTGCAACCACCGGAATTCCGGGTTTGACAATGCCGGCTTTTTCGCCTGCAATGGCGGTGATGGTGCTTCCAAGGTAGAGCTTGTGTTCAAGAGAGATGTTGGTAATGATCGCAATTTCCGGGAGAATGACATTGGTGGCATCCAGACGGCCGCCCATGCCGGTTTCAATGACAGCCCAATCCACTTTCCGGCGGCTGAATTCATAAAGGGCCATGGCCGTTGTAAATTCAAAAAAGGTTGGCTGCCGTTCAAGATTCTGAACGGCACGGACCTTGGCGTGGGAAGCGATGACTGCGTTATCGTCAATGGGTTCGTTGTTGATGCATATCCTCTCATTGAAGGATTCAAGGTGCGGTGAGGTGTACCGGCCGACACGATACCCGGCCGCCATAAAAATCGTCGACAGCATCGCCGCAACAGAGCCCTTGCCGTTGGTGCCTGCGATGTGGATGGACTTGAAATTGTGATGGGGGTTGCCTATGGCTGAAAAAATAGTTTCAATGGTCTCTATACCCAGTTTGATCCCGAAACGTCGCAGACCGTACATGGTCGAGAGGCATCGCTCATATGGGGTTTGTGCCACATTCTGTCTCCTTATGGCATTGGCGTGATTCCGCATGAGGACCATATAAAAACCCGGCCCCTGTGCTGAGAGGGCCGGGCTTAACAAGTAACAAACAAATGTGTTAACGGAATTTTTTGCGTCGGGATGCAGCGATACGTTGGCGCCGCACTGCTTCGCGCTGCTTGCGGCGGCGGTATTCGCTCGGCTTTTCATAGTTCTTTTTCAACTTCAAACGTT
>JBFFHG010000305.1:0-5182 GCA_041557055.1 Desulfosarcinaceae bacterium | reverse complement strand
GCCATATCGGAATTGATATAAAAATGATGCTGTCGAAAAAACGGTGGAAGCCATCCGGACGCTGAAAGACGAAGGGGTCCAAATGGTGGTGCTGACCGGCGGCATGTCCGTGGATCCGGATGACCGCACCGCAGCCGGCATTCGAGTCGCCGGCGCCCAAGTGGTCACCTGTGGCGCCCCCACATTTCCGGGAGCGATGTTCATGCTGGCGTATCTTGGCGATGTTCCGGTGCTGGGGCTGCCGGGCTGTGTCATGTACCACCGGACCAGTATTTTTGACCTGGTCGTTCCGCGGTTGCTGGCCGGCGAGCGGCTCTCGCGGGAAGATATTGTGGGGTTGGGCCACGGCGGTTTCTGCGGCGGTTGCGCCGAATGCCGTTATCCGTTGTGCGGTTTCGGTAAAGCGTAAGATGGCTTGCCAATGCAGCCCGGCCTTAAAAGACGACGTACAGAAGCGGAAAGGCTGATTTTTTTGTGCTTTTCCCACGTGGTGGCGAAAAGCCGCTCCGCGAATGTGTAAGGGCAACATGGATATTCTCAATATTACAAAGGAGGAAACGGAATGATTAAAAAAGTGATCAACGTCAACGGGACTGACCTGACTGTCGTGGCGCCCGCGGATGAGTCTCTGGCCAATGTGCTGCGCGGCCAACTCGGTCTGACCGGTACCAAGGTAGGCTGCGGCGAGGCTCAGTGCGGTTGCTGCAATGTGATTGTCGACAACAAACTGGTGCGCTCATGTGTCACCAAGATATCAAAAGTGGCCGAAGGGGCTTCGGTACTCACCATCGAAGGGATCGGCACGCCCAACCAAATGCATCCGCTGCAATTGGCTTTTATTGTTCATGGCGCGATCCAGTGCGGTTTCTGCACGCCGGGCTTTATCGTTTCCGCCAAGGCGTTGCTGA
The DNA here is from genome assembly GCA_041557055.1 of Desulfosarcinaceae bacterium. Classification (GTDB taxonomy): domain Bacteria; phylum Desulfobacterota; class Desulfobacteria; order Desulfobacterales; family Desulfosarcinaceae; genus JARRKU01. The sequence goes on along the minus strand of JBFFHG010000305.1, from coordinate 4,274 downwards.
ACGAAAAGCCCAATCCCACCCGGGAGGATGTGCGCAGTTGGTTCAACAAACACCGCAATGCCTGCCGCTGCACCGGATACAAACAGATCGTGGATGCGGTCATGGATGCGGCCAAAGTCCTGCGCGGCGAAATGAAAGCCGAGGCGCTTCTGTACAAAACGCCCGCAGACGGCGAAGTGTGGGGCAGCAAGCACCCGCGGCCCACATCGGTGGCCAAGGCCACCGGCACCATCAATTACGGTGCGGACCTGGGGGTTAAGATGCCTGAGGGTACGCTGTACCTGGCATTGGTTCAGGCCAAGGTTTCCCATGCCAATATCAAGGCCATTGATACCGGCGATGCGGAAAAGATGCCGGGGGTGATCAGGGTGGTGACCCATAAGGATGTCAAAGGCAAAAACCGTATCTCCGGGCTGATCACTTTTCCCACCAATAAAGGGGATGGCTGGGACCGGCCGATCTTGTGCGATAAGAAAGTCTACCAGCTCGGCGACGCCATCGCCATCGTCTGCGCCGAAACCCCGGACCAGGCCCAGGCTGCGGTTGAGAAGGTCAAGGTGGATCTGGAAGAGTTGCCGGCCTATCTGAGCGCTCCGGCGGCCATGGCTGACGATGCCATCGAGGTCCATCCGGGCACCCCCAACGTTTATTACGAGATACCTATCAAAAAGGGCGAAGAGACCGCGCCGCTGATGGCCAAGGCGGCCCATGTGGTGGAGGGCGAGTACTATCTTCAAAGACAGCCCCACCTGACCATGGAGCCGGACGTGGGCTGCGCCTACGTGGACGACGAGGGACGCCTGACCATTCACTCCAAGAGCATCGCCATCCATTTGCACCATGCCATGATTGCGCCGGGCCTGGGCATTGAGCCTGAAAAATTGCGCCTGATTCAAAATCCCACCGGCGGCACCTTCGGCTATAAATTCAGCCCCACCATGGAAGCCCTTCTGGGGGTCGCCTGCATGGCCACCAACCGGCCGGTCTATTTATGCTACAATTACTACCAGCATATCACTTACACCGGCAAGCGTTCGCCTTTCTGGCTGAAGCTCAAATACGGCGCCGACGCCCAGGGCAACATCGTGGCCATGGAGAGCGACTGGAGCGTCGATCACGGGCCATACTCCGAATTCGGCGATCTGTTGACCATGCGTGGCGCCCAATTCATCGGGGCCGGCTATGGTATTCCCAATATCCGCGGCATGGGGCGCACCGTGGCCACCAATCACGGCTGGGGCTCGGCCTTCCGATCCTATGGCTCACCGCAGAGCTTTCTGGCCAGTGAGAGTCTGATCGATGAGCTGGCCGCGAAAATGGGGGCGGATCCCCTGGAATTGCGCGCACGCAATGTCTATAAAAAAGGGGATACCACCCCCACCGGCCAGGCGCCGGAGGTTTACAGCTTGCAGGAGATGGTGGACAAATTGCGCCCGCTGTACAAGGCGGCCAGGGAAAAGGCCAAAAAGGAATCCACCGCCACGGTTAAAAGGGGTGTGGGCATCTCCCTGGGTATCTACGGCTGCGGGTTGGACGGCGCGGATGCCTCCGAGGTGCGGGTTGAACTCAATCCGGACAACACCGTAACGCTTTACAACTCCTGGGAAGACCACGGGCAGGGTGCCGACATCGGCTCTTTGGGAACAGCCCACAAAGCCTTGCGCCCCCTGGGCCTGAGCGCGGATCAGATCCGCCTGGTCATGAACGACACGGCCATAACGCCCAACAGCGGGCCCTCGGGCGGCAGCCGCCAACAGGTGGTTACCGGCAACGCCATTATCAACGGTTGCCAGATGCTGGTCAACGCCATGAAAAAGCCGGGCGGCGGCTTCCGAACCCACGAAGAGATGAAAGCCGAGAATATCCCCCTGAGCTATTCGGGCAACTGGACCGCCTCCATGTGCACGGCCTGTGACATGGAGACCGCCCAGGGTTCGCCTTTTTCCACCTATATGTATGGTCTTTTCATGGCTGAAGTGGCTGTGGATACCCAAACCGGAAAAACCAGCGTGGAGGAATACACCGTCATCGCCGATGTGGGCAAAATCAACAGCCGTCTGGCAGTGGACGGCCAGATGTACGGCGGGGTGGCCCAAGGTATCGGTTTGGCCTTGTCCGAAGACTTCGACGATCTGAAGAAACACACCTCCTTGAAGGCTTGCGGCATTCCATACGCCAAGGAGATTCCGGACAAAATCAATATCATCTATGTGGAGACGCCGCGCCCGGATGGTCCTTTCGGCGCCGCCGGCGTTGGCGAGCTGCCCCTGACCTCCAGTCATGTGGCCATAATCAACGCCATCGCAAATGCCACCGGCGCACGGGTTCGCAATTTGCCGGCCCTTCCGGAAAAGGTGTTGGCTGCAATGAAGAGAGCATAGTGTGAATCGCGGGAGATGATTCCGTGTTTACATCGATGAGGTTTCCGTCACCTGAAAACCTCCGATCTGAAAGGCAAAGGCGAATCCCCTGGGCAGGGATTCGCCTTTGCCGCCTGTTCCGGCGAAACCGGAAGTTCGGGGCGCCTCGAGTTTGCCGGTTTTTTTTGATTTGCGGGCAATGTTGCCGCCTCAAGCTGATTTGCCGGTGGGCATACCGCCCGTTCCTGTGTTAAACTTACGCATTATCATATGGGGGCGGGCGGCATCCTCAACGGCGAGGTGGTTTGATTGCCTTATTTAAACAACGGTATCGGGGACGCGGGAGGATTTCCGGCCCCGGTGACTGTCAGGGGAGATCCATGGATCAACGGGCGTTAAAGGAACTGGAAATTCGCTGCATTCAAGAAGAGCCGCCCTGGTGTGCCGCCGCCTGCCCGTTGCATGTGGATGGGCGCGCTTTTGTGGGGCACATCGCCCAGGGCCGCTGGGAGGATGCCTGGAGGACCCTGCGCAAGCACATGCCGCTGCCCGGCATTCTGGGGCGCATCTGCGATGCCCCCTGTGAACATCATTGCAAACGGGGCGAGGCTGGCGACGCCATCCGCATCGGGGCCCTGGAACGCACCTGTGTGCAGACCCATCCGCCGGCCTTTCGCATCCAGCCCTTGCCGGCCAAAGGGAAAAAAGTGGCTGTGGCCGGCAGCGGATTGAGCAGCCTGGCCGCAGCCTGGGATCTGGTGCGCAAGGGGTACGCGGTCACCGTATTCGAAGCCGGGGGGCTGCCGGGGACGCCCTTGCGCCAATTTGATCCGCAGCGGTTGCCGGCCGAAGCGATTGACGGGGAAATCGCCTTGCTCACGCTATTGGGCGTATATTTTGAACTCGATTGCGACCCGGATACCAAAGATATTGCGGCCCGGTGCCGGAACGCTTTTGATGCGGTCTACCTGGGCCTCGATGCCCTAAACGGCCGGGTGTGGGACCTGGAATGCAACGACGACGGTCTGATCCAAATCGATCCCAAAAGCCGATCGACAAGCCGGGCCGGGTTTTTTGCCGGCGGCCGAACCCCTTCACCGGTTTGGCAGGCGGCCCAGGGGCGTTGGGCCGCCACCTCCATCGATCGTTTGCTTCAGAATGTTTCCATCACTGCCGGCCGGGACAAGGAGGGGCCTTTTGAAACCAGGCTGTTCACCAGCCCGGCGGATGCGGCGCCGATGCCGGCCGTGCCCATGGCCGATGCGTCCAGAGGTTTTTCCCAAACCGAAGCTTCAGCCGAAGCCCGGCGCTGTCTGCAGTGTGAATGCCGGGAATGCGTCAAAGTGTGTGCCTACCTGGAACAGTTCGGCGCTTACCCGAAAAAGTACGCCAGAGAAATATACAACAATCTGTCCATTGTCATGGGTGAACACAAGGCCAACAGGCTGATCAACTCGTGCAGTCTGTGCGGGCTTTGCCAGCAGGTCTGCCCCAACGACTTTGCCATGCAGGACCTTTGCCTGCAGGCGCGCCGGGCCATGGTGAAGAGCGGGAAAATGCCGCCTGCGGCCCATGAGTTCGCCCTGCTGGATATGGCCTTCAGCCAAAGCGAACGGTTTGCGCTGGCCCGGCATCAGCCCGGCCGTGAAACCAGCGCCCACCTCTTTTTCCCAGGTTGTCAGCTCTGCGCCTCCGCCCCGGAGCAAGTGGAAAACGTGTATGCCCACCTCAGGTCGGCGTTGCCGGACGGGGTCGGATTAATGCTGGGCTGTTGCGCGGCGCCGGCCCATTGGGCCGGCCAAAGGGAGCCGTTTGAGGCAGAGGCGGCGCATATCATGGCGCAATGGGACACAATGGGACAACCTCGAATGATCCTGGCCTGTTCCACCTGTATACATGTTTTCAAAGACCATC
>JBFFHG010000304.1:0-5194 GCA_041557055.1 Desulfosarcinaceae bacterium | reverse complement strand
GAGGAATATGGCACCTATGAGGATCTGGAGATTCAGGCCGGTGAGGTTGTTGAGAAGTCTGGCAGGACCAAGAATGAAGACAACCCCCACCAGCAGCAGCAGGATAACGGAAAAAATCCGCATCACCTGCCGCGCCGGGGTTCCCATGAGATCTCCCACCACCTCGGATATGCTTTGCCCTCTTTTTCTCACCGAGAGCATGCCGCTGAAATAGTCATGCACGGCACCGGCAAAGATGCACCCGATGACGATCCAGACCAGGGCCGCCGGACCGTACAGTGCGCCCAGAATGGGGCCGAAGATCGGCCCCAGGCCGGCGATGTCCAGAAGCTGGATAAATAAAACCTTCCATGTGGGCATTGACATATAGTCAACACCGTCCTCCATGGTCTGGCAGGGGGTGAGGCGCTTGGCATCCATGCCGAAAACCTTTTCCACAAAGACCCCATAGGTAAAATAACCGATAATGAGCATGGCCGCACAGCCAAGAAAGAACAACATATCACCCTCCAAAAAAATGTTCACTTGAACGTCAGGTAACCGATTGAATTTGCGGTCCAATCTAACCTGAGGGGGGCGGGTTGAAGCATGGTCCTGATAATGCGTTGATTTTAAATTTCAAAAACAAAAATCAAGTTGAGAATAGGCATCGTTTCCGTTGAAATTACAGGGAGGAAAACAGCATTCAGGGCCAGGCTCACTCGCTCTTGGCGGTTTGGAGCAGGCCCCGTCGGCGAAGCAGGGGCTCGATCTTGGGATCGGCCCCGCGGAAACGCCGGTACAACACCTTGGGATCTTCCGCGCCGCCCGCGGCCAGGACATTCTCGCGGAACGCCTGGGCCGTCCGCCGGTCGAACAGCCCCTTCGCCTTGAAAGCCTCGAAAGCGTCCGCGTCCAGCACCGCCGCCCAGATATAGCTGTAGTAGCCGGCCGCGTAGTCGTCGCCGCCGAAGATGTGGCGGAAGTAAGGGCTTCGGTAGCGGACCATGATCTCGGGGATCAGGCCGATGCGCTCCAGCGAGCGGGTCTCAAAGGCTTGCACGTCAACCCCGGCGGTTTGCTCCAGCCGGTGCCAGTCCAGGTCCAGGTAACAGGCGGCCAGGTACTCGACGGTCTTGAAGCCCTGGTTGAAGCAGCGGCTCTTGAGGATCTTCGCGACCAACTCGTCCGGAATGGGCTCTCCGGTCTGATGGTGCCGGGCGTACATCTGGAGCACCTCGGGCTCAAGCGCCCAGTTCTCCATGATCTGGGAGGGCAGCTCGACAAAATCGACCCGGACCGCCTCGGCCACGCGCTCGTAGGTGATATCGGCGAGCAACGCGTGCAGGGCGTGACCAAACTCGTGGAAAAGGGTCAGCACCTCCTGGAGGCTCAGCAGCGCGGGCTTGTCGCCGATGGGTGCGCTGAAGTTGGTGACATTGACCACCAGCGGGGCGATCCGCTTCCCCTCGTGCTTGGAGGTCTCCCGGTAGCCGCCGCACCAGGCCCCGCCGCGCTTGCTGGCACGTGGATGGGGATCCAGATAGAAAACACCCAGGTGGCGGCCGTCGGCCTCCTGGACCTCGTAGGACTTCACCTCGGGGTGGTAGGTGGGGATATCGTCCCGCAAAATGAACTTCAGCCCGTACAGCTTGCCGGCGACGGCGACGGCGCCCGCCCAAACGTTCTCAAGCTCGAAGTAGGGCCTCAGTTCGTTGTCGTCCAGGTCGTACTTGGCCTTCCTGAGCTTCTCGACGTAGAACCACCAGTCCCAGGGGGCCAGCGAAAAGCCCCCGCCCTCCTGGTCGATCAACGCCTGCAGCGCCCGGGCCTCCTGCTTGGCGGCCGCAAGGGCCGCCTTCCAGACCCGGTCGAGCAGTTCGGTGACGTTGTCGGGCTTCTTGGCCATCCGCCGGCTCAGCGCGAAGTCGGCGTAGCTGGCATAGCCCAGCAGATTGGCCTTTCTGAGTCGCAGGTCAATGATGTTCTTGATGATCTTCTTGTTGTCGCTGGCGTCGCCGTGATCGCCCCGGCAGGTGTAGCCCTGCAACATTTTCTCGCGCAGATCCCGTTTCCGGGCGTACTGCAGGAAGGGGATCAGGCTGGGCTTGTGGAGGGTGAAGACCCACTTGCCCGGGTGCCCCCGCTCCCCGGCGGCCTGGGCCGCCGCGGCAACCGCCCGCTCGGGCAGGCCGGCCAGATCCGCCCGATCCTCGATCACCAGCTCGAACCGGTTGTCCTCCTTGAGAACGTTCTGGCTGAAACCCAGGGTGAGCAGGGCGAGCCGCGCGTTGATGCCGCGCAGCTCGGCCTTCTTCTCAGTGCTCAGCTCGGCACCGCCGCGCACGAAATCCTGGTAGGTCTCGTCCAGCAGGGTGCGCTGCTCCACTGACAGCTCGATCTCGTCCCTGCGCTGGTAAACCGCCTTGAGCCTCGCGAACAGCTTCTCATCGAGTATGATGGCGTCCCGGTGCCTGGCCAGCTCCGGGGCGACCTGCTTGGCGGCCTCGTCCATGGCATCGTTGGTGTTCGCGTTGAGTTGGGAGAAAAAAACCTTGTCGACCCGCTTGAGCAACTTTCCGCTGCGCGCCAGGGCCTCGACGGTGTTCGCAAAGTCGGGGGCCTCGGGGTTGTCGTGGATGGCCTCGATCTCCTCGCGGTGTCGCGCCATGGCTCCCCGGAAGGCCGGCAGGTAGTGGGCGTCCTGAATGCTTCCGAAGGGTGGCACGCCGAAAGGCGTCTTCCACTCTTCGAAAAACGGGTTCTGTGCCGCGGGCATGGCGGCCTCCTTCTCGGTTTGGGGTGACTGTCTGACCGCCTGGATGCAGGATCCGACCGCCAAGGCCAGAAACAGGGACAGTACCAGCCTCATCTTCATACGTGACTCCCTCTCGGTTGCTGTTGTGAAGCCCAGGGGGCTCACAGGGGTTTCAAATTCTCGCAATACCGGCGTATACCGGCGGTTTGAAACCCGGATACGCCTTGGTCTTGAACCAAAATCCGTTTTTTGAGATGGCTTGTAATAAAATTTCAGGGAACGCGAAGTTCTTCCCTAACCGGAAACCGGTTGGTACTCTTCCTGTTTCTTATCAACCTGCCGTTTCAACCATGATATCCATGCATCAAATCCCTCACCGGTTTTGGCTGAGAGGTTGAAAATGGGCATATGGGGATGAACCTGCAGGATACTCTTTTGAATCGCGTCAATTTCAATGTCAAGGTGGGGTAACAGATCGGTTTTATTGACCAGGGCGGCGTGGCAGACGCGAAACATGAGCGGGTATTTGATGGGTTTGTCGTCGCCTTCGGTGACGCTGAGGATGACGATTTTAAGATCTTCTCCAATATCGAATTCAGCCGGGCAGACCAGGTTGCCGATATTTTCCACAATCAACAGATCGATCCCATCCAGGTCTATTGCGGATAGGGCCGTTTCGATCACATGGGCCGCCAGATGGCACTCGCCCCCAAATTGATCGGTGTTGATCTGCACCACCGGGGCGCCGGTTTCGGACAATTTGTCCGCATCATGGGTGGAGCAGATATCGCCCACGATCACGGCGCAGCGCAATTCAGGCATCAATCGGTCCAGAGTCCGAATCAGGGTGGTGGTTTTGCCCGATCCGGGCGAACTCATCACATTCAGGACAAAGACCTTTTGGTGCACAAAACGTTGGCGCATCTGATCGGCCACCATTTTGTTGGCGTCCAGCACATTGCGAACCACCTGGATTTTGCGGGTTCCGGAACTTTTGGTCTCAATGACCGCCCCATGGTTGTCATGGTGGTGATGGGGCTTCTTTGAATCGTGATGGTGCGCCCGTTGGATGCGGTATAAGGTAAACATGAAAATCCTACGCCTCTTCCAATTCGATGGAGTCGATATCAAGCTCCCGCCCGGACAGCATCTCTATGGCGCTGCCGTGACATTGCGGGCACGTGAACACCGGCTCGCTGATCTCCCATTGGTGCCGGCATGCATTGCAGCGGGCCGTGACGGCAACCTCCTCGATTTCAAGCCGGGCACCCTCCACCGGGGTCTCTTTGGCGACAATATCAAAACAAAAGCGCAGGCTTTGGGGAACAACGGCAGCCAACCGGCCGACCTTGAGGTTCACCCGCGCCACCTTGCTGCCGGCCATCTGAACAGGTATGGAATCAATGACAATGCGCACAATTTCCGAAGCAAGGCCCATTTCGTGCATGGCTGCGTTGACTCGTTTGTTCGTTGACAGCAAAAAAGCTGATTCCGGTTACCGGTTCAAAAACCCCGACGACTGCTTGGGCATTTAAACGCGACAATCGCTTCGATTGCAAGTCCAATCTCTCAGGAATGGGCAATCCAATCGTCAACAGGCGGGGACAAGCCCCGCCCTTTTAAAATCGGCCCGAATGGACCATTCGACCATTCAACGAATTAACCAAACACCTGCGCGCACACATCGCCCAGGTCGGCCAGATTCTCGCAGACATTGAGACCGTTGGCTTTCATGGCAGCCACCTTGCTCTGTCCCGTGCCGCTGCTGCCGCTGATAATGGCGCCCGCATGGCCCATGCGACGTCCCGGCGGTGCGGTCAACCCGGCGATAAAGCCCACCACCGGCTTGGTGACATTGGCTTTGATGTATTCGGCGGCCTGCTCTTCCGCGTTGCCGCCGATTTCACCGATCATCACGATACCTTCGGTGGCCTCATCAGCCTCAAAGGCTTTGAGGCAATCGATAAAGTTGGTGCCGTTGACCGGGTCGCCGCCGATACCGATGCAGGTGGTCTGCCCCAAACCGGCCTGGGTCAGGGCATGCACGGCTTCATAGGTCAAGGTCCCGGAGCGCGATACCACGCCGATCTTTCCGGGCTGGTGAATGACCGCGGGCATGATGCCGATTTTGCACTCACCCGGTGTGATGATACCGGGACAGTTGGGCCCGATCAGTCGAACCGGTTTGTCTTTGATGAAATTTTTCACCCGCATCATATCCATCACCGGAATCCCTTCGGTGATGCAGACAATCAGCGGCACCCGGGCATCGGCCGCCTCCATGACAGCATCGGCGGCAAAAGGCGGCGGCACAAAAATCATGCTGGCATTGGCGCCGGTGGCTTTAACAGCATCGGCCACCGTATTGAATACCGGAATTTCGTCCATTTTCCGGCCGCCCTTTCCAGGGGTGACACCGGCGACCACCTGGGTTCCATATTCCACACAGGCACGGGT
>JBFFHG010000303.1:0-5197 GCA_041557055.1 Desulfosarcinaceae bacterium | reverse complement strand
TGGATTGACCCACCGGTCGGCAGTGCGTCTGGCCCAAAAACTGGTGGGGTTGACCCCCGAGTCGCTGGATAAGGTTTTTTTTTGTGATTCGGGTTCGGTGGCCGTTGAAGTGGCCATTAAAACGGCCCTTCAGTTCTGGTACGCCCAGGGCCGCCCGGAAAAAAGCAAATTACTGACTGTCCGGTCGGGATATCATGGGGACACCTTCGGCGCCATGGCGGTGTGTGATCCGGTCACCGGCATGCACCAGATGTTTTCAAATGTTCTGGCGCAGCACTATTTTGCCGCTGCCCCCCGCTGCCCGTTCCAGGGGCCCTGGGACGAGCAGGATATCAGCGGTTTCAAGGCCGTTCTGGAGGCCCATCACAACAATATTGCCGCGGTCATTCTGGAGCCGGTGGTTCAGGGCGCCGGCGGCATGCGGTTTTATTCCCCCTGCTATTTGAACCGGGCGCGGGCGTTGTGCGATGATTTCGACGTCCTGTTGATCTTTGATGAGATCGCGACCGGGTTTGGCCGCACCGGCAAGCTGTTTGCGGTGGCGCACACCGATATCGAGCCGGATATCATGTGCCTGGGCAAATCCCTGACCGGGGGCTACATGTCTCTGGCCGCCACTCTGACCACGGATAAAGTGGCCAGGGGGCTGGCCGCCGACGGCAGCGGGGTGCTCATGCACGGCCCCACCTTTATGGGCAATCCCCTGGCCTGCAGCGTGGCCAATGCCAGCATCGATTTGCTGCTGGCCTCCCCCTGGCAGGCGCGGGTGCAACGGATCGAGGCTCAACTCAGGGATGAACTGCAAGCCTGCCGATCCCTTTCCCAGGTGGCGGATGTGCGTGTGCTGGGGGCCATCGGGGTGGTGGAACTTAAACAGCCGGTGGAGATGGCTTCAGTTCAGCGCCGCTTTGTCGAGGCCGGCGTCTGGATCAGACCCTTTGGGCGGCTGGTCTATTTGATGCCGCCGTTTATTATCGACCCGGAGCAGTTGCGGAAATTGACCACGGCCATTTATCAGGTGGTTGGGCAGTGCTGAAGTTTATTTTAACATTGGCTCTTCAAAGGACTGCAAGTTCTGCGCGAGCCCTAATCGCAAACCGAAATTGAATCAGTTGCCGGGACAGGATTGAAAATGGATACTGAATCAGAGACCAAGTTTCGCAGGCAGGCCGTTATGCTGGCCAATCGGGTTAAAAAGCGGTATCAGCACTTTCGCAAGGGATTTGCCAAGCAGAATATCGAGGTCTTCAGGCTTTACGATTGGGATATCCCGGAGATCCGGGCCGTGGTGGACTGGTATGCCGGTCATCTGGTCATCGGCGAATACACACGCAGACAATCCACCCCCGGATGGTTGCCCATGATGGGAGCGACGGTGGCCGGGACCATGGGGGTGCCCCCGGAAAAATTGCACCTTAAGGAACGCTTTTACGGCCAATCCGAGGGAATGCGCTACAAACGCATCGATTACACGGACAAAATGATCGTGGTGTCCGAGCGCGACCTGAAGTTTTACGTCAATCCCTGGGATTATGTGGACACCGGGCTTTTTTCCGACCACCGCAACACCCGCCAAATGGTGCGGAAGATGGCGGGGGGCAAGGATTTTCTCAATCTGTTCTGTTACACGGGATCATTTTCCTGTTATGCCGCCAAAGGCGGCGCGCGCGCCACGGTTTCGGTGGATCGGTCCAAAACGGCCGTCAACTGGGCCCGCAGAAATATGACCCTCAACGGTATGGCCCCCGAGGGGCACCGGCTGATCCAGGCCCATGCCCTTGATTTTCTATCCAAAGCCAAACGTGAAAACCGGCGGTTCGACTTGGCGGTGGTGGATCCGCCCTCATTTTACACCATTCGAAACACGGAAGAGCACTTCGATATTGCCCAAGCGCATCCCGCCCTTTTGAACGCCGTTGCGGAGGTGATGCGCAAAGGGGCGCAAATTATATTTTCAACCAACCATCAGAACTTCATTCCTTTCATGGATGAGTTGCAAGTGGCCGCAGTGGAGGAGATCACCTCCCAAACCATTCCCGAGGACTATGTCAGCAAACGCAAAACCATCCACCGCTGCTGGAAGATTACGGTCTGACAATAATTAGGCTTGCATTTTGGGATGAGCTGATTTAGCTTCGCCATCGTGCGCAACAAGATGCAGCGTGTCGATTTTTGCCGCCGGTTGAAAAGGCGGCTTGATTTAACCCAATTCAATGAGGAAACCCAATGGACGAAAAGGACCCCGGCGGCGGCAACGATCAGCAACCTCCGAGTCATAAAATCATCCATATGTTCACATCCGTTCGGCCCTCGGACGCCGACGCCCCTTCGAGCATGCTCTTACGCTCAGTTTAAGGCGCGCCTTTAACGTTCTGCCGGTCGCACGGCCAAGGCAAAACGTCAAGGAGGCGCGTCATGACCTACGCCCTGAATATCGCTCATTTAACCGACCCCGATTTTGTACGGACATACGACAGCGAGTTTGAAACACTGCGGAACCTGCATCCTTCGGATATCGCGGAAGTCCTGGAGGAGAACGGCCTGCAGCCGTCGAGAGTGATCGAATTGCTGTTGGAAATCGGCAACCACAAGGCTGTGGATGCCTTTGCCCAACTCTCCATGGAAACCCAGGAAGCCTGCCTGGAGGCAGGTAATGCCCAAACCATGCAGCGCTTTGTGGAAAACATGGATTCGGATGACCGTGTGGACCTGCTCAAAGGGGTGGACGAAGATGTGCGTGAAGCCATCATGCCCCTGATCGCCCAGGCCGAGCGCAACGACATCCGCAGGCTGTGGCAATACGAGGAGGGAACCGCCGGTGCGGTGATGACCACCGAGTATGCCATGTTGCCCCGCCATTTGGCGGTGGCGGCGGCCCTTGAGCAGTTGCGGCTGCAAGCACCCAATAAAGAGACCATTTATTATATTTACATTACGGATACGGATCGGCATCTGATCGGCATTCTCTCCTTAAGGGACCTGATCATATCCAGGCGCCGCGCTGTGCTTGAAACGATCATGGAGACCCAGGTGATCAGCGTGTCCCATGATATGGCGGTTGAAGAGGTGGCCGCGGTCATATCCAAGTATGACCTGCTGGCGGTGCCGGTGGTGGATGGGGACAACCGGCTGCTGGGAATCATCACGGTTGATGATGTCATCGATATTATCGAGGCCGAGAGCACCGAGGATTTTCAACGCATTTCAGCCGTAATGCCTTTTGAAGAGCAGTATTTTAAAAGGCCTTTACCGCGATTGTTCTGGAGCCGCTTTATCTGGCTGGCGGTGCTTTTGTTTACCTCGCTGCTCTCCACCACCATCATGGAGCTGAACGCCGCCGCTCTGCATCAGATGGTGGCCCTGGCTTTTTTTATTCCTTTGGTGACCGGCACTTGCGGTAATGCCGGTACCCAGTCGGCCACCATGGTGGTGCGCGCCCTGGCACTGGGAGAGATTCGCCCGGGAGATTTCGGGCGGGTCTTCTGGCGTGAGCTGGTTATGGGGTTGGCCCTTGGGGGCGCTTTGGGGCTAATGGCCTATTTTCGCGTTTTTTTGCAGGATCACAATATGATGCTGGGGTACATTGTCGCCGTGGCCCTGGTGGCCACCCTGCTGGCCGCCAACCTGACCGGCGCCCTGATGCCGTTGATTCTCAAAAAACTAAAGCTGGACCCGGCCCTGACCGCCGGGCCCTTTATCGCCACTGTGATCGATGCCGTGGGAATAACGATTTATTTCAAGATCGCGGTGGTGCTGCTCAGAAACTTTTAATGATCCAGGCGCATTTTGATCAGAGGCGGTTTCAAAATCTTGCCACTGAACCGGGACGCGCCTGAAACCGCCGGGTCGAACCGGTGTGGGCGCAAATTTTCAGGCCGCTTGATTCATACGGTGTTCGGTCCTATTGTTAGTGACATGATATTTATTTTTTTCAATAATTGTAAATCGGCGCTTTGGGGGCTGCTGGCCGCGGCGGCAATGCTGTTTTCCGGCTGCGCCCATCACCAACCCCTGCCCCCGGAACCCAATCACTGGGTCTATCGGGTGGAAACCGCCACGGATGAGACAGCCGGGCGTTGGGCGCCGGCTTTCGTGGCCTATGACCACGGCCGGGATTACAACCGTATCGGACGTCCCACGGTTGGGCGGACGCCTCAGGGCAAAGAGAGGGTTTTTGTCGATTCCCAAGAGCCGGTGGCCTACTTCATGAAACGCACTTTCGCAACGGATAAAGCCGCTTACACCAACCTGATCTATCGGGTTCATTTTCCCAAAGTGCCTTTCAGTTTGATTCCTTTCAACCTGACGGCCGGCAATAACGTGGGGCTGATCGTTGTGGTAACGCTCAATTCTGAAAATCTGCCCGTGCTGGTCACCACCGTGCATACCTGCGGATGCTATAAAGCCATGGTTCCCACCCAGTATCTGCCCAGGGATGCCTTTCCTGAAAACTGGAGCGGAGAAACTCTGGATATTTATGGGGAGCGGTTGCCGCCGCTGTTGAATTTTGAATCCCTTGAATCACCTCGGATACTGGTGTACCTGCGTCCGGAGGTCCATCGGGTAATGGACCTCGAAATTCGGGATCAACAGGATCTGGCCGCCGAACCTTTCCGGATTATCCCCATGAGGATGGCGTCCATGGACCGGTTGGAAAAACTGCCTGCGGAAGGGGGGACGAGCAGTTTTTACTATTCCGAAGGTGTTTTGAAGGGGCATGTCAAAGGATCGGTCAAACCTTTGGAAATGCTTTTTTTGAGCCTGATCAGCCTGGATCTCTTTGTGGGGACCGATAAAGCCTATGCCGATTCCGCCGAAACCGGCAACCCCTTTTACACCAGCCTCAAACCCTGGCGGCGGCGCGATTCGAACATGTGGGATTTTGCCAACTTTTTACATTACTGGGGGTGGCGGCTGTAGAAGTGTTTTCAAGCCGGCCCTCAAACGACAATTCAATCCCGGCCTCAAGGTTGGGACTCACGGCGGGCCGGTGTGTTCAATTCTCCAGATTCAAACTTTCGATCCAAAATTCAGGGGGGCGGCCAAAAACGAATTATACCCTATAGTTGCATAAAAAAGATGGCAAAAAGGTTATAAAGCCGCATGGACATTGAACTGATGGCAAATTTGGAACCCGTTCGAGCAACAAACCAACGGTGCACTGGAGGATCGGGTCGATCTTATGCCATCTTTTCCA
>JBFFHG010000302.1:0-5202 GCA_041557055.1 Desulfosarcinaceae bacterium | reverse complement strand
GTTAATCGAAATTCCGGACACCTCCTAATTTCAATTTAGCACTGGTTGATTCAAATACAAAGGTTCTCTTGGGAATTGACAACCTTCGGGATTGATTGGTAGCGTTAGCATACGCATACTATGCGTATTTTCGAGTTTCGATACGGATCGGATTAGAGCAAGAATCATTCAGGAACTGCCCCACGTAAACTGGTGGCCAACACCTTTGAAATTCTATAACCCAAGTACGCGGTGGCTATGGCAAAAACGGCAATTCGAAACAATCGATAAAAAGCAGGTGCCAGCCATGTCGGAGAAACCATCCCGTGAAGAACCGGAGCAACGGATCCACAGTTCAGGGCATGCTGAAAAGGCATTGAAGGAGAGCAAGCATCCATATCGCGCAATTGTGGAAGAGTTGCCGGTATTGATCTGCCGCTTTCTTCCCGACGGTGAAATCACGTTTGTGAACAAGGCCTTCTGTGAATACTTTAACAAAACCGCCGAGGCGTTGGTGGGCTCGACCTTTCTGTCACTTATTCCCCAAGTCGACCGGGAAACCGTTGTGGCCAACATTTCATCATTGACTGCGGCGTCGCCGGAGCAGTCCCATGAGCACCAGATCATTGCCGCTGGTGGAAAAATCCGCTGGCAGCGATGGACCCACCGGGCATTGTTCGATGTCCGGGGCCATGTTATCGCTTACCTCTCAATCGGGGAAGACATCACAGAACGCAAACAGGCGGAAGAGGCGCTGCGGGAAAGCGAGGAGAAGTACCGCCTGCTGTTCGAATGCATGAACGAGGGGTTTGCTCTGCATGAAATCATCACCGACGAAAAGGGCCGGCCCTGCGATTTTCGTTTTCTTGAGATGAACCCCACCTGCGAACGTCTCCTGGGTCTGCGCCCCGCGGAGATGATCGGCCGCCGGGTGCGGGAAATCGTAACCGAATCGCCTTGGATTGAGCGTTACGGCAGAGTGGCGCTCACCGGCACACCGGAACATTTTCAGGATTACAGCACCAAGCTGGAGCGGTGGTTTGAGGTTTTTGCGTACCAGCCCATGCCCGGCCAGTGTGCCGCAGTTTTCAACGACATCACCGAACGGAAGCGGACGCAGGAGGCGTTGAGGGAAAGCCAGCGAAAACTCGCCGCCCTGATGAGCAATCTGCCCGGCATGGCTTATCGTTGTCTGGAAAAACAGGGCTATCCAATGGAGTTCGTCAGCCAGGGGAGCGTCTCGCTGACCGGATATACACCGTCCCAGATTACGAGCAGGGGTCACCCTCTTTACGGCGACCTGATCCACTCTGATGACCGCCGCATGGTCTGGGACAGCGTCCGGGAGGCGGTGAGGAACGGGGAGCCGTTCGTCATCGAATACCGCATCCGTGACAAGGCGGGCAAAGAACGGTGGGTATGGGAACAGGGACGGGCGGTTGACAAAAGCGAGGACGGAGCCATCATCATCGAGGGGTTCATTTTGGATATCACCAAGCACAAGCGGGCGGAGGAGGAACAGGAGAACCTGCGGACCCAACTCGCCCAGGCCCAGAAAATGGAATCTGTCGGCCGATTGGCCGGCGGGGTGGCCCACGATTACAACAATATGCTCAGCGTCATTATCGGTTATACGGAACTGGCCCTGGACAAGATTGCGCCGGGAGAGTCGATTCGCGGCGATCTTGAGGAAATCCTGACGGCGGCAAAGCGATCAACGGACATCACCCGGCAATTGCTGGCGTTTGCCCGCCAACAGACGATTGCCCCCAAGGTGCTCGATTTGAACGATACCGTGGAGAGTATGCTCAAGATGCTCCGTCGGCTGATCGGAGAAAATATCAACCTTTGCTGGCATCCGAAGATGGGGCTCTGGTCCGCCAAAATGGACCCCACCCAGGTCAACCAGATCCTGGCCAACCTGTGCGTCAACGCCCGGGACGCCATCGCCGATGTTGGGAAAATCACCATCGAAACGGATACCACCACATTCGATGAGGCCTACTGCGCCGACCACCCCGGTTTTGTTCCGGGTGACTTTGTGATGCTGTCTGTCAGCGACGACGGCCGGGGTATGGACAAGGATACCCTGTGCAAAGTTTTTGAACCGTTTTTCACCACCAAAGAGCTGGGCAGAGGCACCGGCCTGGGGCTATCAACAGTCTATGGCATCGTCAAGCAAAACAAGGGTTTCATCAACATATACAGCGAACCGGGCAACGGCACCACCATCAGGATTTACCTATGCAGACACACAGGTCGGATTACTCAAAACAAAACCCTGCGCGCGCCAATAATCCCAACGGGCCGGGGAGAGATGATACTGGTGGTGGAAGACGAATCCTCGACCCTGAAATTGTCCGGAAGACTGCTTAACGGCCTTGGATACAAGGCGTTGCTGGCCACATCTCCGGCTGAGGCCCTGAATCTGGCCGGCGCACACAACGGTGATATCTCCCTGCTGATTACCGATGTGGTCATGCCCGATATGAACGGACGCGAACTGGCCCAACGGATTCAAGATCTTTACCCCGGCCTCAAAATTCTATTCATGTCCGGTTATGCCGCCAGCGTGATAACGCATCGCGGGGTTCTGGAAAAAGGCGTCCATTTTATTCAAAAACCGTTCTCAAAAAAGGAATTGGCCCAAAAAGTCCGGTACGCGCTGGAGACCCAAGCCCCCCCAGTTGCGAACTTTCACCCGGGGGACCGCAAATAAATTATGAG
The DNA here is from genome assembly GCA_041557055.1 of Desulfosarcinaceae bacterium. GTDB lineage: Bacteria > Desulfobacterota > Desulfobacteria > Desulfobacterales > Desulfosarcinaceae > JARRKU01. The sequence goes on along the minus strand of JBFFHG010000302.1, from coordinate 2,496 downwards.
AAGCACGCCAACTCAACAGCGGGCGTTGCCGAGCCGGATAAGTTCGGGAAAAAAACGAAAGCTGCAAAAATTTGGTTTTGCATGTATAGAAAAAAGGCGGCCCAAAGCCGCCTTTTTCCATTGTATGGCACGATACGCTGGGGACCCGCCCCGGCAGTTATGTATGCCGCCTTAGAAATCGAACACACCATCCAACTGGGCATCGCTGATGTTAAACACGGCATTGGTGGGGGCCAGCGGCTCATCTTTGAAAAAGGTCGGCAAGCGGTCATCCTGGGCCGTAAGGCCGGCTTTGCGGTTGAAATCGCGCTCGGTCTTCAGGCAGCGGGTTCCCATGGCCATCATCTCCCGGGGGCCGAAGGATCGCCCCAGCAAAGCGCCCATGGCGTTGAAAAAAGCCGTGCCGCCCTCCGGGCTGGTCATGGCGAAAGTGGCAAAAAGGCATACACCGGTGCAGTCCACAAAGGCCATCACCGGCTGAACCTCCCGCGAGGCTTCCACATGGCCTTCAGGTTTGGATCTGTCCAGGGTGCCCATCAAATAGGCCCCCACCAGGTTACCCGCGGTGTGGTCCCCGCCCATGGGAGAGGTGGCGTAGGTCACACCGTTGGCCGGCATGACCCGGGGATCATAGGCGGCGATGCTCTGGTTCTTGATCACCGGCACCCGCGCATGGTTGAAATGTTCTCCCACCCGCGCCGGGCCGTCTCCCAAAATATGCCCGATTTGCGACCCTTTGGCAATCTCCTCCAGCATCTCCATGGCGGCCGGGCCGTCTCCAAATTTCCGGTAGCCGGCATCCATGGCCACGGCAATGGCCACCCCGGTATTCATGGTGTCCAGGCCGATATCGTCGCACAGGTAATCGAGAGCGGCGATGGTATCCAGATTGTCGATACCGGTCATACCCCCCATGGCCCAGATGGTTTCGTACTCCAGGGAACTGGTCACATATTTTCCGTCTTCACCGGCATAGACATTGGAGCAGTGCACCACGCATTGGGAACACCCCAGGTGGGTCGTTTGGCCGCCGCGTTTTTTGATTGTCTCGGCCAAGGCTTCGCCGCTGATTTTCTCCCAGCCTTCAAAGGTCCCTTTGGTGGCGTTGTAGCATGGAAAGCCGCCCACGGAATTGACCGGCGCCACCAAGCTGGCGGTGCCCAGGGTCGGCATGACATGACCGCTGTTGGGGTCCTTTTTGATCGCCCTGACATAGGCTTTGCCGGCTTCTTTGAAAGCCGCCGGGTCGGCAATAACAGGGGGATTGGACCCACCGAAAGCCACAACCACGGCCTTAATTCCCTTGGAACCCATGATCGCCCCGAGGCCGCCCCGTCCGGCGGCACGGCACGGCCGGCCGTCCACATCCGAACTTTGAATCGATGCGGACGCCATGCCGTGCTCGCCCGCCGGGCCGATGCACATCACGGCGTTCTTCTTGCCATAAGCCGTGTGCAATTTCTCCGTAAGGGCATAGGTCCGCATCCCTTTATACCCGTTGGCGTCAATCAAGCTGACCGCGCCTTGCTGATCAATTTTAAGCAGATACCATTGGCCCTCAGCCGGTCGGCCCTCAATGATCACCGCCTTGATGCCAAGCTTGCCCATGGCCGCTCCGGCCGTTCCACCGGCATTGCTCTCTTTGATACCACCGGTCAAAGGGCTTTTGGCGCCGATGGAAATCCGGCTGGTATTGACAAAGTTGGTCCCGGACAGCAGGCCCGCGCCGAAAACCAGCTTATTCTCCGGCCCCAGAGGATCGCACGCGGGAGAAACCTCAAGGGTGAGGATCTCGGCAGTGAGCCCCCGGCCACCCAGTTCGGCAAACGTTTCCGGTGCCGGCAAGGTGGTTGCGGTCCTGGTGGTCATATCCACGCGAATGATTTTCATGAATCTCTCCTTTTGATCAGGTGTCTCTTTATTATACCTTATACCGGAGTATATTCGATGCCGCGGCCGTCAGACAACCGCTTGGACGCAATTTCAACGACGCCTTTCTCCTGGTTATGCCAGGATTTCGCTGATTTGGAATTGCGGCTTAACGTCGGTAAAATTGTGCAAATCAGCGGCCAGCTCGGGATCATGGGCCTCTAAGCCCTTTTGCATGGATGCCGCGTTATCAAAGACCAGATGCCCCACCGCGACAAAGGGCGCCGGTGCTCCAGGCCGGGCGGTGCCGATCCCTTTATCCACTTCCATGCGCACCAGTCCGTGCGGGTCCAGTAACTTGTGCACCAGGGCCTTATGATTGTTCAAATAGTAGTCCAGGTTGAATCTGCCGCCGCTGTTGGGATACATCACCGATACGCGAATCATTTGAGTTCTCCCCATTCTGGTTGATTTCAGGAATGCAGCGCCCCGTATGCCTCATCTCCAAGGACTGCCGCGACGTCCGGTCCAAACCGGTGAGCGGCTGAAAAAGCGTCCCGAACCGCCCGGCAAATCACTACCGCGATCAACATCTCACAAACACCCCCACGAAAGGGTTAGATTGTC
>JBFFHG010000301.1:0-5211 GCA_041557055.1 Desulfosarcinaceae bacterium | reverse complement strand
CGGCCGCCGATTATCAACGGCTTTTCCCTGGAACCGGTCAAGCTGGAACGAATTCTTCCATTGGCGGCTGCGCACAATGCGGATATCATCGGCTACCTCATCGGTCCCGGCAGCCAGGTTCCCATCGAAGAAGAAGAGATAATGGCCCTGGCCGTGGCGTTGTTTGAGGCCTATGGCCGGACGGGACTGGGGCCTGAACGACTTATCATCGACCCCGTCATCACCCCCCTTTCCTGGGATAACGGCATCCGGCACAATCAGGCCGTACTGAAGGTGATCGGAACCCTACCCGATTTGCTCGGCGCGCCGGTCCGGACCATCGCCGGCATATCCAACCTCGCTTCGGGACCAATGCCCACAGCACGCAAAATCCAACTGGAGCAAGCCTTTTTGCCGATGCTGGCGGCCGCGGGGCTGGATATGGCGCTTCTGAATGTTTTCCATGAACCCACGGTCCGCACCGCCGGGCTCTGTGATGCCCTGCTGGGTGACAAGGTGTTTGCATGGCGGCAGGGGGAATGCAAAACCAAAAGCCTTTAACTTTGATGCCATCGTAAAAACGCCCCGGCAAGGCCATCCATGGAAAGGCGGGTAGCTTACGGTATTCGCAAAAGCGTTAAGGTTTAAGCGAATGAATCGTTTTTTATAGTGTTAACACACAAGTTGTTAATACGCTTAGCTTTGGGCCTCGACGATCTCAGCCCTGATAATTTCAACCGGTTCGGCCGGAACATCGTCATGCATGCCTTTGCGGCCTGTTTTGACACTTTTGATTTTATTCACCACCCCGTGGCCTTTGGCCACCTTGCCGAAAACCGCATAGCCCCAACCGGCCGCTGTCTTGGCCGTATGATTGAGAAATTCATTGTTTTTGACATTGATGAAAAATTGCGCCGAAGCACTGTGGGGATCCGTGGTTCTGGCCATGGCCAGGGAGTAGGCCTCGTTTTTCAGGCCATTGTCGGCCTCATTTTCAATGGAGGCCTCCGTGGGTTTTTCCTGCATGTCCGACGTCATCCCGCCGCCCTGAATCATGAAACCGTCGATCACCCGATGGAAAATGGTTCCGTCGTAATGGCCCTTTTTGACATACTCTAAAAAATTAGCCACAGTTTTCGGGGCTTTTTCTTCGTCCAGTTCCAATAAAATCTCACCCATGCTGGTCTCAAGTTTTACCACGATAGTCGTCCTTTCGGTGTTGTTGATTTACATCCATGCTTTTTCACAATCTGCATATGCAAAAAAGGCTATTAACGTTATCACAGCCGGTGTGTCAAGTATAGGGTTCACCACGGCAGGCGTTTAAGCAGCGCCCATCCATAAATGGTCAATTTGTCCGCGTTGCGCTCAAAATCTTATTTTCGCAATATCGACCATATACCTGCGCTAAAATTTTTCGCACGCCTTGATCCCGATCAAATTCGCCTGTTTCCGGATGAACTCCAATTAAAAATGTAGCGCTGTTTTGTTTTACAGACGGGTATGGTCCTGTTTTAAGGAAAGGTGCCTTTGTCGACGTGGCTTTGCTCCAGGCAGGCATCTATTTTCTCCATGGCCTTGATAAACGCCTGGCGTTTGTCCCTGGCGTAAGGGTTGTAGTGGTGCATATCTTCAAAAAGCTGCCAGGTGTCGTTGCTCACAACGCCCAGGATATGCAGCAGGCGTTTGTAGCCTTCCGTATCGATGTCGAGGGCCGGGGCGCCGAACTCCGCCAGGGAGCGCCCGATAAAATGGGTCAGGGCCAGGCTGACGGCGATCTTGCTGTCGTGTTCGGCCGGGGTGGTTTCGATAATAACAACCCCCTTTTCTTCAAGCCACTGTTTGATCCTTTGGAAATGATCCGCTGCGATGCGCTCCGGGCAGAGGACGATTTTGTGGCCGGCCACGGTAACCGCCGCACTGTCCGGACCGAACATGGGGTGGGTGGCCAGAATTTCCACCGAAGGGGGCAACAGTTCTTTCATCCACTGGACAGGATAGACTTTGACCGAGCAGACATCCGCCACCAGGGCGTCGGGTCTCAACAGGGGCGCAATTTGCTTTAAAGTCGCCTGCATGGCTGAGATGGGCACGCACAGAATGACCATCTTCTGGGCGCAGGCCTCTTCCAGGGGAACCAGGCGCCCGCCCGCATCGGCAATATCCTTGCTTTTGTCCATGTTGCGGGTATGGACCACCACATGGAAATCAGGGGCCAGATTTTTTACAGTCAGGCGGCCGAAGCGGCCGTATCCAATCAATCCGATCATAACACCTCTTTTATTTTTTCAAATGCCGCACGAAGTTCAGGTTCACCCGCGCCAAAGGAGATTCGAATGCGACCCGGTCCGCCAAAGGCTTCGCCGGGCACCACGGCCACGCCGGCCTGGTTGAGCAGGTGCATGGCCAACCCCTCGCTGCTTTCGTATTCGTCAAGATATCGAGAGACATCCGCGAAGAGGTAGAAAGCCCCCCGGGGCTTGATACAATCAAACAACTCGCTGGAAAAAGCAAAGGCCAGGTCCCGGCGGCGCTGCAATTCCGTCCGGCGGCGCTCCACGATGGATTGATCCATCTCCAAGGCGGCCAGGGCGCCATGCTGGGCAAAGGTGCACACGTTGCCGCAAAGGTGGCTTTGCAATTTGGTCAGCCCTTGAATAATCTCTTCATGGGCGACCACATATCCAATTCGAAAACCGGTCATATTGTAATGCTTTGAAAAACTGCGGACCGTGATGACCTGCCGGGGGTCGGCCATCACTGCCTTCATGGGCACATGGGGACGGCCATCATAAGTGAAGGCATGATAGGCCTCGTCGGAGATGACGTAAATGTTGTGGCGCTTCGCAATTTGAGCAACGGCAACCAGGCTTTCCCTGGAATATACGGCGCCCGTGGGGTTGTTGGGGCTGTTGATCAAGATGGCTTTGGTCTTGGGGCCTACGGCGTTCTCAACAGCATCCGGATCAATCTGGTGATGCACTGTTTTCACCGGCACCGGCCGCCCCCCGGCCAGCATGATCTGCTCGTGAAAACTCACCCAGCAGGGCTGGGGGAGAATGATCTCATCGCCCGGATTGCACAATACCTGGAAAATGGAAAACAGGGCCTGCTTGGCGCCGTTGGCCACCAGGATGTTTTGAGGGCCGTAAGGGCTGAAGTCCACGGCCAGGCGGTCACGCAAAGGCTCCAGGCCCGTCACGGCGCCGTAGCGGGTCTGCTGGTCGGTCAGGGCTTGCCGGGTGGCGGCGATCACCGGTTCCGGGGTGTCGAAATCAGGTTCGCCCACCGCCAGGCTGATAATCTCCTTTCCCTGTTGGCGCAGTTGCCTGGCCAGGGTGAAGACCCGGATGGTTTTGGATTCGCTGACGGTTTGAACCCGTTGGGCCAAATCAGGGCTGAAATTTAACATGGCGCCAGACTCCGGTAATCGCGAGTGGCCTGTCGCAGGCAGCCGTCCATCAGGACCAGGGCGGCCATGGCTTCCACAATGGGCACGGCCCTGGGGACCACGCAAGGGTCGTGGCGCCCCTTGGCCGCCAGCACCACCGGATGGCCGTTAAAATCCACTGTGGGTTGATCCTGTCCGATGGTGGCCACCGGTTTGAACGCCACCCGGAAATAGATGGGTTCGCCGTTGGAGATTCCCCCCTGTACGCCGCCGCTGCGGTTGGTCAGGGTGCCCAGGCGATCCCCTTTTTGAACAAAGGGGTCGTTGTGGGCCGACCCGCGCATGCGGGTACCTGCGAATCCCGAACCGATCTCAAACCCTTTGGTGGCCGGAATGGAGAGCATGGCCCGCGCCAGTTGGGCTTCCAGTTTGTCGAAGACGGGTTCGCCCAGGCCCGCGGGGACATGACGGCACACGCAGGTGATAACGCCGCCAAGAGAGTCCTTCTCGTTTTTGGCGGTTTTAATCGTTTCGATCATTTGATTGGCGGTTGCGGCATCCGGGCAGCGAATCAGATTCCTGTCCACGCCCGTGCGCATGATTGCGTCCATGTCGATTTCCGGCGCCTGAATATCCGCCACCGCGCTTACCCAGGCCACGATTTCAACCCCGTAGGTCTGGCGCAGCACCTTTTCGGCAATGGCGCCGGCCGCCACCCGGCCGATGGTCTCCCTGGCACTGGAGCGGCCGCCGCCGCTGGAGGCCCGAATACCGTATTTGACCTGATAGGTAAAGTCTGCGTGTGAGGGTCTCGGTATGGGGGCCATGGTCTGATAGTCGCCGGGCCGCTGGTCCCTGTTGGGGACAAACAGCGCAATGGGGGTGCCCAGGGTTTTGCCGTTTTCCACGCCCGACAAAAGGGTCACCTGGTCGGCTTCCTGGCGATCGGTGGTCAGCATGCTCTGACCCGGTCGGCGTCGGTCCAACTGGCCCTGGATATCGGCTTCGCAAAGATCGATTGCCGGCGGACAGCCATCCACCACTGCGCCCACGCCTTTACAGTGGGATTCGCCATAGGTTGTAACTCGAAAGATTGTGCCGAAGGTGCTGGACATGACCAAATTCCCCCTGCTTGAAACTTAACCCGTAACACTTGAAAATGTCATTATATTTATTGATATAGAGAATCAAAAACATCCCAAAAGTTAGGGAAGGATTTGACCACACACTCTGGATTGACAATCCGGACCCCTGGAACTTTGAGGCCGGTTACGGCAAAACTCATGGCCATGCGGTGGTCGTCATAGGTTTCGATCTCGGCCCCCCCGGGTGATCCGCCCACGATATGCAACTCGTTTTCCAGGGCCCTGGTTTGGATGCCCATTTTTGCCAATTCCTGCGCCACAGCCGACAGGCGATCACACTCTTTGGCCCGCAGATGGGCCACGTTGCGAATCACGGTGGTGCCTTCGGCAAAAGCGGCCACCACCGCCAGGGTGGGCACCACATCGGGCATGTGCCCCATATCCACGTTCACGGCCGTGAGCTTACCGCCGGTCACGGCGATGCCGTCGGATTGGTGATCCACCCGGCATCCCATCTGTTCCAGCACGCGCACCAGGCCCACATCCCCCTGGCGGGAGGCGCTGGTGACACCTTTGACCTTGACCTGCGACCCGGTTAGCGCAGCGGCCGCCCAGAAATAACCGGCATTGGACCCATCCGACGCCACCGTATAATCTCCGGCCTGGTAAGTCTGGCCGCCGGGCACCTCAAAACGGGTATAGCCTTCACGCCGCAGCTTCACGCCGAATGCGTTCATAATATCCACGGTTATATCG
>JBFFHG010000300.1:0-5245 GCA_041557055.1 Desulfosarcinaceae bacterium | reverse complement strand
TCCGGGATGTCCCATTTCAATTGAGAGGGTTTGATGTGATTGCGTTAAACGTCACCAAGCTTAGAGAAGATATACGAGATCCCAAAAATTATATGCAGCGGGTCGAGCAGTGGCGTGAAAAACTGGAAAGCGGCAATGGGCGCTGGCGCGTTATTAACGATTTGGAGCGATTGGACAATATTTTTTCAAAATAGAAAAATTTTAAATTATTTTTCCGGCAACCGTCAAATCCTGTGCCACTTTTTCAATGCGAACCTTGACAAGGGTGTTCTCTGTTGGTCGGGCATCCGAAATTAATACAGGAATATAGTTTTCACTGATCCCTGCGGTCCTGCCGGATTCGGCGGTTTCGATCAGGACATTGACTTTGCGGCCGATATTGGAAAGATAGAAAATCTTTTTTTTCTCTTCACCCAATTGTCGCAATAGCCCGCATCGCTCTTTGATGATGCGTTCGGAAATCTTACCTTTAAATCCGGCAGCCGGGGTGCCTTTTCGTGGGGAAAAAGGGAAAACGTGCAGATAGGAGACCGGCATCTGCTTGATGAGCGTCACCGTGCGGTTAAAGGCGGCTTCATTTTCACCGGGAAAGCCTACCAGAATGTCCATGCCGATTGCGGCATGGGGAAGACGGTGATGAATCTCCCTGATGATTTGGTGAAATTGCTCTGTGCTATACGGGCGCCCCATGCGCTTCAATATGCCGCTATCACCACTTTGCAGAGGGATATGGAAATGGGGGCACAGCGGGCTTTGCGTATCGGCCATCAAACTGATGATCTGCGGGGTCACTTCTGTGGGTTCGATAGAGCTGATGCGAATGCGATGCCCCGAACGGTTCCAGCAGATCGCTTTGAGCAGCTTAACCAGAGTGGTTTGCGGTTCAAGATCTTTACCGTAGGCCCCCAGATGAATGCCTGTCAGCACCACTTCCCGGTAATTGCGATCGGTCAGGCGGTTCAAATGCGCAAGCACATCCTCAAACGGCATGCTGCGACTGCGCCCACGGGCATGGGGCACGATGCAATAGGTGCAAAAAGTATCACAGCCGTCTTGAATTTTAAGGAAGGCGCGGGTGCGGTTTTCAGGGGCCGCCGAAGGCAGGGGGGCAAAACAGCGGGCCTGAAGAATATTTTGATGTATGATAACGGGCTTGGGAGATTGGGGCGTTATCCGGGTGACAATTTCGGGGATTCCAAGTTTGTCCCCATGGCCGACGATGCAATCAATGCCTTGGATATTGCGAATCTCTTCCGGCGCTGTCTGAGCGTAGCATCCCGTAACCACAATTTTTGCATCCGGGTTGTTTCGAATGGCTTGACGAATGGCTTGGCGCGATTGCATGGCGGCCTTGCCGGTCACGGTGCAGGTATTGAGCACAACAAGATCTTTTTGGTCCCGGGGCATAGCCATTTTGCAACCACGTGATTCCAGCATTTTTCCCAAAGCAGCCGATTCACACTGATTCACTTTGCATCCCAGGGTAATGATGGCAAACTGCTTCATCGAATCCATCCTCCGCCCAATACTTCTTCTCCACAGTAAAAGACAGCGCCTTGACCCGGGGTGACAGCCGATTGCGGCGCTTCAAAAGTAATTTCAGCGTGGGTTTCATCCTTGACAATCAGCATGGCCGGGACCGCCGCATGGCGGTAGCGAACCCTCACCAAGACACGCATGGGCGCTCGAGGAGGGCTGTTTGTCCAACTGATCTGTTCGACCTGAATATGTTGAGAGAACAAATCTCTTTTGGATCCCACGATCAGAGCGTTACGCCCGGCGTCAATTCTGATCACATAATAGGGGTCGGCCGCCGGGCAATTGATCCCCCGGCGTTGCCCGATGGTGAATTGGTGCAACCCGCTGTGTCGCCCGATCTGTTGGCCGCTTAGATTCTCTATTGCCCCCGGAGAAGAAGCAAAGCCCGGTTGCTGCTTGAGAAAGTCACTATAGGAGCCGTTTGCGATGAAACAAATGTCCTGGCTCTCCTTTATGAAAACGGGGCGCAGGCTTCTTTGCAAGGCCATCCGGCGGGTTTGACTTTTTGTGTAACCACCCAATGGAAAAATGGCCCGGTGAAGTTGAACCTGAGACAATCGGGATAAAAAATAGGATTGCTCTTTTACCGGATCGACGCCACGCAACAGATGCAACAAGCCATCGTTTCCCAATTCAATACGCGCATAGTGACCGGTGGCTATTTTTACAGCGCCATAGGTTTGGGCCTTTTTGAAGAGAATATTAAATTTAATTAAGGGGTTGCAAACAAGGCAAGGGTTCGGCGTTTTTCCGCCCTGGTAAGTGGCGGTAAAATAATTGACCACCATGCTTTGGAATTCCGGCCGAAGGTCGATGATTCGGATTGGAATATCAAGCTGTTCCGCCATGGGGGTCAGCTTGCCGAGGAGTTGCGCCTTAAGGCGGCTCAGATGCGTGTCAGATAAGGGGGGGGGCGTCAAATGCCGAAACCCGGATTCAAAACCGGTGAGAAAATGAAGACCGATCAGCGGATATCCCTGCTCTTTAAGCAATGCCGCGGCGACCAGGGAATCGATACCACCGCTAAGCGCAATGGCGACAAGCTCCCGCATTTCAAAAAAACGTTTGCTTGGTGGGCTTGACCTTCATTGCGCGGGTAGGGCAGGCCGGCACGCACAGCTCGCAGACGCTGCATTTTTGAAGATCAAAACTTACAGCCATTTTCGGCCGTTTAATGGATAGGGCGCCAGTGGGGCAAACCGCCGTGCACGAGCCGCAATGGGTGCAGATGTCATCATCGCGTTTGACTTCCCGGGAGGCGTTTTGTACATCCACCCCCTGGGATTTAAGATAATGAATTCCGTCTTTGAAATTTTTGCGTGTACCGGACAGTTCCAGTACCATATAGCCCTCTTTGCGGGGCAGAATACCGGCGTTGAGGATATTAAAGACAAGATCAAAGTCCCGGGCCAGGTTACAAACCAACGGTTTTTGGACTTCAGTCTTGGGAAATCTCAGAATGAGTATTTTTGAGTACACAGCAGCCTCCAAAATTGCTTTGTTTAATGCAAGTAACTGGGTTACATAATTATAAAACATGACACTGTCAACCGAATAGACGCTATGAACTCCATTGCATACCGTACCACAAGCCTGGCCATCAAGACCCTCGAGAACCTTTCCAAGGCGAGGATCAAGCTTCACGATTGCGAAAATATTCCCAAAGGGTCGGTAATTTTTGTGATAAACCATTTTACACGCCTCGAAACCTTTTTAATGCCGTATTACATCCACAAGCAAATCAAATTGCCCATATGGTCTTTGGCCACCAGTGAGCTTTTTGTGGGGGCTTTTGGCCGCTACCTGGAGTCTGTGGGCGCGGTTTCCACCAAACACCCGGACCGGGATCGCCTGATCGTTAAAACCCTTCTGGCCGGTGAGGCCGGCTGGATAATTTTCCCCGAAGGCCGAATGGTCAAAAGCAAAAAAATCGTTGAAAAAGGGCGTTACATGATTTCCTACGCCGGCGGAAAACATCCGCCCCATACCGGCGCGGCCTTTCTGGCGCTGCGTACCGAGTTCTACCGCCAGCGTTTGCTGCAATTGACCCACAGCGCTCCCCATGAGGTCGATCGACTGCTGCCCCTTTTCAATCTGCAATCAACAGACCAGATTTCCAAGCAAGGCACCTTCATCGTCCCGGTTAACATCACCTATTACCCGTTGCGCGCCAGGATAAATATTTTAAACCATCTGGCCAGCCGCCTGGTGGAGGAGTTGCCGGAAAGGGTCAGCGAGACGTTGATGATTGAAGGCGCCATGCTGATATCCGGGGTGGACATCGATATTCGCTTCGGCCGCCCCATCGACATTGCCCCTTTTTTGAATAAGCGCGTGATTCTCAAAGATATGAGATCCCCGCGATCCTTTGATTTCGATGACCCTCTGCCGTGCCTGAAATCCATGCGGCATGCGGCGCTCAAAATCATGAAACAATATATGGACGCCATCTACAGCATGACCACGGTCAATCATGATCACATTTTTGCCTCCCTTCTCAAACACAGCCCCGCAAATGCCATCCATCTGGACAATCTTAAAAAACGCGCTTTTCTGGCCATTGCCCAGGGCATTGAAAAACAGCCGGTTTATCTGCACCACAGTCTGATCGCCAATCAAAGCCATTTGCTCTTGGACGATCGCTACAATAAGCTGGCCGACTTTTTGTCCGTTGCTGAAGAGAAGGGGGTTATTGCGCAAGAGGGGGGCAACATCAACCGCAATCGCTCCAAACTGAGCAAAATATTCGATTACAACCGGGCGCCTATCGACAATCCCATCGCTGTCATTGCCAATGAGGTCGAGCCGCTGGTTCGTTTGCAAAAAAGGATTTGCAGACTTTCATGGCAACCCGGTTTTTTGTTGCGCAGAAAATTGGCCCAATACTTTTTGAAAAAAGCGGAACTCGATTTTGAAAAAGATTATAACCGATTTTTCATTGAAGGTGAGAGCAAACCCCGGCATATCGGGCAGCCCGTTCTTTTGCGCGGGCGCTCCCGCAGCGTCGGAGTGGTTCTTTCACACGGATATATGGCTGCGCCGGCTGAAGTGCGTACCCTTGCCGACCATCTTGCGCGCAAGGGGTATTGGGTCTATACGCCGCGTTTGAAAGGACATGGTACCGCGCCTGAGGATTTGGCCCAAAGCACTTATCAGGAATGGGTTCGTTCCATGGAGGATGGCTATTTACTGATGCGCAACCTGTGCCGTCATGTGGTTCTGGGTGGATTTTCAACAGGTGCCGCCCTGGCGCTGGAATCGGCCTCCCGATTGAGTGCCGTGATCGGTGTCTTCGCCGTTTCGACGCCGCTGCGGCTTCAATACCTGACCTCCAAACTGGCGCCGGTTGTGGACACCTGGAATAAGATCATGGGCAAAGTCCACCTGGATGATGCCAAAAGGGATTTTGTTGATAACCGGCCGGAGAATCCCCATATCAACTACTTGCGCAACCCCGTTTCCGGGGTCCGTGAACTGGAGCGTCTGATGCACTACCTGGAAAACAGATTGACCAAGGTCCATGTTCCGGCCCTTGTCGTTCAGGGCAGTGCGGACCCGGTGGTCCATCCAAGCGGCTCGATGCGCGTGTTCGATCTGCTGGGGGCACAGAATAAAAAATACGTGCTGTTTAATTTCAACCGTCACGGCATATTGTTGGGCGAGGGGTCGCAGCGGGTTCACCAAACCATCGGCAATTTCATTGACC
>JBFFHG010000299.1:0-5250 GCA_041557055.1 Desulfosarcinaceae bacterium | reverse complement strand
TCCAGCATATCCTGCTGTTTCATGCGCTCCACATCTTCGGCGGCGATCTCATCCATGTCGCCGAAAGAGAGGATCAGTTGAAAGATCAGTTTCATGCGAGTCCACAACCCCATCTGGCGCCAGGTGCGGGCCAGGGTGACGCGGATGTCGCGATCCGCCAAATGGATCCGGGCGCCTGTTGATCGGGCCGATTCAATGGCCTGGATCATCTCCTGACCCGGGCGCACATCCAGCTTGGAGGCGATCCTTTTTTGAAAGGCGGCCAAAATGAGGTTGGAAAGGAGCAGAAAGGACTTTTTTTCCTTGATGACCCTGATGATATCCATATCCTGCCAGCGGTCTTGCTGGCTGATGTTCTGGTAGCGGCTGGGGCAGAGCTCCACACACACCGTGTCGGGTTTTTCGGTATCGATGACCTCTTTGACCAGATCAACACTTTGTTGAGAGACATGGGCCGTGCCGATGAGCAGAATCTCTTTATCTTCAAATGTCAGACGGTGAATGGGATCTTGGTTGTTTTTGAGTTCCATTGATATTATAGGTGACCTTTTTATTAGAATTATTTTCCAGGGTCGCTTCAAAATCGCGAAACCTGTGACAATATATATGCTTTAAGGGGGTTGTCAATCAATTATGGAAGCGCTCAATCCGTCCGTCTATTCCATTGAGAAGGAGCCCTATTATCTCAGCACGGACAATGAGGTGGGTATTTTTGAGGCGGCTTGCCAGGCCCGGCTGCCGGTGATGCTCAAAGGGCCCACCGGTTGCGGTAAAACCCGTTTCGTTCAGCACATGGCCTGGCGGTTGAAGCGCCCTTTGATTACAGTGGCATGTCATGAGGATCTGTTTGCCTCGGATCTGCTGGGGCGCTATTTGTTAAAAAACGAAGAGACGGTCTGGGTGGATGGCCCTTTGACACAGGCGGTGCGCATGGGGGCCATCTGTTATCTTGATGAGATCGTGGAGGCCCGGAAAGACACAACCGTGGTTATTCATCCCTTGACCGATGACCGCCGCATGTTGAGCATCGACAAAAAAGGGGAGGTGCTCAGGGCGCATCCTGATTTCACGCTGGTGATCTCCTATAACCCCGGTTATCAGTCGGTGCTCAAAGACCTGAAACAGAGCACGCGCCAACGCTTTGTGGCCTTGCAGTTCGATTACCCTTCGGCTGAAAATGAGGCCCGCATCGTGGCCAGCGAAGGCGGCGTTGCGCCTTCACTGGCTGAGCGTCTTGTGGCGTTGGCCACCAAGATTCGAAATATCCGGGAGCAGGGGCTTACCGAAGGGGCCAGCACCCGTCTGTTGATCTATGCCGCGCAACTGATTCGCGGGGGTATCGGCATCCAAGCCGCGTGTCGAACGGCGGTCTGCCTGCCCCTGACCGATGACGAGCGCCTTCAGGAGACCCTGGCGGATTTGATGGCCGATCTGTTTTAACCCGCAGTTTGTTGGTTTTTATAGAGCGGCCTCGGGATCGGGCCAACCCACCGGGGGATTGCGGCCCCTGCCAGCCCGATGGAAAAGATTGTTTCCCATGATTGAGTCCGACCTTTCATCCCTGGACAACTTGCGCATCGCTGATCCCGAAACCTATGTGTGGGTCAAGGGACGGATGATGATGATCAACCGCGAACTTTCTGACGAATCCCTTTGCCTGCTGGCTGAAGAGACCATCTGGGGGTTGTCCCGGGAGCCCGGTCTTGGCCGGGCGGTGGCCGAGGGCCTGCTCCACCTGATGGCCCGCGGTTTTATCGACCGGTTGGAAACCTACTTGGCATTGGTGCACCGGGCCGCCGAGACCGGCGCTACTCTGGGACGCCTGGTGGCCTCATTTACCCCGCCGGTGTTGGAGGGCGATGCCCGACTGCTGGAGCCGTTCCAAAAGACCATTTCAATTATGCTGGGCAAAGGCACTTACACCCTGTCGGCCCCTTTGGAGGCCATGGCGGAGCTGATAGCGGCGGGTGAGTTCGATTCGGCATCAGCCTACCTCGACCTCCTGGCGACCACGTTTCAACAGCAGATCTCCTACAATCAAAGTCTGCGTCTGGTCTACCTGATACCCAAGGCGGTTCGCGGCTTTCCACCCCGCCGGCGCAGGGCCCAGATCGAAGCGCTGCACAACCTGGCCCGGATCGATTTGCAACTGGTGGACCCCTTTCTGGATGGTATGGAAAGGGGGTTGGGCCTGCTGGATGACAAGGCCCTGGCCCAATTTACGGCCCTGGCATTGACCCAATATGCCCGTGCGGCCGAATCGGGCATTAAATTTTTGAGCCTGGCCTCCAAAGTGGGGCGGGATGCGTGTGCCGCCCTTCAGCGGGCCGTTGCGTTGATGCAGGTGAAAAGCAGGCTCAGCCGCTATCTGAATGCCCGCATGGGGCGTCCCGTGGCAATTGAATCGCTGTCGGATCTGCCGGCCGCCATGCAAGGGCCGCCATGGGTATGTTGCGATGGGCGCTTTATCTACTTGCCGGATGAAATCGATTGTTTCGAACATCAGGATCAAAACCAGGCGCTTTACAGGGCTCTGGTTCGTTTGGAGGCCGGCTATGTCGAATGCCGGACCTTTGATTTCGATCTGGAGCGGGCGGCGGATGTTTATCCGGAAGTGGCTCAATGGCCGGGCTTACAGCAGGGCGGTGATCCAGTGGCGACAATGTGCGACGGCGAACGATTTGTAAGCGCTTTTTCCCCGGCGGCCCTGGCCCGGGATCTTTTTACCATTTATGAACAGGCCCGCGTGATTGTTTATCTGAACCGCAGTTATCCCGGGCTGATGCGTCAGGTGATGCCTGTGGTGCGTGATGAGGCCCTGAAAAAGGGGCTGGCCGAATCGAATCATCTGCTTGCGCCGGTGTTCGCCGCGTTGGTGCTGAATGGGGACGGCTCTTTTTCAGCCGATTGGAAACTGGCCGGTTGGCGAACCCGGCTGATCGATCTGTTTTACGCCCATGGGGATGAGAAGCGCCCGGTGGAATCTTCAGCCCGTCTGGTTTGTATGGCCTTTGAGCACTTAAAACACGTCATGGGCCCCGGACTCAACAGGTATCAGCCGCTGGTCTTCCCCTTTGAGCGGTCTATTCGCTGGGATTTGGTCACCAAAGCTTTTGCCGCCCGGGAGCAGTCGGTCCTGCGGATCAAGATGGGGCTGCAAGAGAAGGGGTTGCATGTTTACCTGTCCGATCTGCGCAACCGCCTGGCGCACCGTCAGGGACAGCTCTGTGCCGATGATATGGTCCAGTTGGTGCTTGCCCGGAACAATGGAATATCCCCGGCCGATGCCTTTATCCGGATATCCCAATTGGATTTTGAAGCACTTCTCCAACAATCAGGAATAAATATTGCGACACCGGCCCGTAACAGCGAGGAAGCGGTTCGTTATCCTGAGTGGGACCACCATCTGCACGATTATCTGCACGACCATACCTATGTCCGCGAGGTTCCGGTACAGACCGACAGGGACGGCGATTTTTACCGCCAAACCCTGATTCGCTATCGCGGCCTGGTGACCCGTATGCGGCGTGCCTTTGAGTTGCTCAAACCCGAAGGGATGACCATTTTGCGCCAATGGCCCGAAGGGGATGCGTTTGATTATCGCGCCCTGCTTGATTTCGCCATTGACCGCCGTTCAGGACGAATTCCTTCGGACCGCCTGTTCATCAAGCGGCTCAAGCAGGAGCGGGATGTGGCCGTTTTACTGCTGGTGGATCTGTCCCGGTCAACCGCCAACCCGGCAGCCGGCGGAGATGCCACTGTTCTGGATGTGGCCAAAGAGGCCCTGGTCCTTTTCTGCGAAGCCCTGCAAGTGATCGGAGACGATTTCGCCATCGCCGGTTTCTCCGGAACCGGACGCCATGCAGTGGATTTTTACGGTATAAAAGACTTTCAGGCGTCCATGTCCGATGCGGTAAAGGCGCGCATATCGGTTTTGAGTCCCCAACGCAGCACCCGCATGGGAGCGGCTGTTCGCCACGCCACAACCCTGCTGGCCAAGGCGGAATCGCGGGTGCGCCTGATCATTGTGGTCAGCGACGGATTTCCCAACGACCTGGGCTATAAAGCCGATTACGCCATCGCAGATACCCGACGGGCGGTGCAAGAGGCCCGCGCGCGGAATTTTCATGTGAAAGCCATTACCGTCAACATCGGCAGCGATCCTCGTCTGGATGACCTGTATGGACGCGTTCACCATCATGTGATTGGCGATGTCCGCGAGTTGCCGGATAAGCTGTTGCGGTTGTACGGGGCGCTGACGCGGTTCTGAAGCCGTTTCTCATCAAAAACGGTTTTACTGCGGACGCAAATGCTTGTTTTCATACAGGCCCTTAGGGAGAGATGCATGTTGATTCATGATGATGTGTTTTCATGGAAGGGATTTGGCGGAATGCTGGAATTGGCCTCGGGTCGATGCCGGCTGAGGATTTTCGATCTGACCAAGGTTAAGGGCGGTAACGTGATGCCCATTAAACCGATGGTGGTGGTGGTCTCCGATCTGCCGGGCAACGGGGCCGTTTTGAAAAAGGTGTCGGTGCGAAGCTGTACCAGCCATATCGCCACATGCGTGTCACGGGACTTTCATATCGATCCGCACCGCATGGTCTATTTGGAGTACCAGCCGGCATCAACCTACGGTGACCGGAATCAGCACCACATTCCCGCGAAACTGGATGCGGTGGATTTTATCTGGCATGATCGCAAGGCCCTGCACCCAAAGTGGCGTCCGCTGAACCCGCCCATGCTCGATGTGGTGATGGCGCTGATCGGAAACACAGAGTAAATGGATGTGGCTTCATATGGCGAATTTACGCCGGATGTGAATTTTGAAACCTTTTCAGGGGTTAGAACCCTATCCAAATCGTATGGATTTTGCCCGTATCCCGTTCTTTGAGCTGCAGGCGCAACTGTTTGGCCGATGCGGCCTCTCCCGGGAAAAAGATGATCCCATGGGCCAGGTTGCCGGGGGCAACAGCCTTGTTTTCCAGGGATTTGTCTCTGAGATCGCCGACGATGGCCGAACGCGCGTCGTTGGACGCGTAAGCGGAGGCGCCGCCGATCACCCCGCCGGCAGCCGCTCCGATTAGCGCGCCTTCACCTGCGGCGCGGGCCGCATCCTCGCCGGAGACAATGCCGATGGCGGCACCGATAATGGTGCCGGCAGCGGCACCCAGAAAGCCGCTGTAAGCCCCCTCCTTGAAAATTTTCTGGGTCTGGGCATATTTGGTGGCCCGCTCATAAGCGAATTTA
>JBFFHG010000298.1:0-5252 GCA_041557055.1 Desulfosarcinaceae bacterium | reverse complement strand
GCCTATTTGGGGGGATAGGGCGATCGATCCCCGTGAATGCGGTTCATCTACAGTCAATTTTCGCATTCGATTTTCCCGTCTTAAAAAACATCCCCCTTTGACGCCGCTCGTTTTATACGCTATCCTTTTGATTATGCCGATTTCCTCCCGAAAACATGAGGTGCTCAGAGGCCCAGAATATTGCAAGAGGAGGGACCATGCACAGCTATTTCAAGAAGATGAATCCATTGGGCAGGCCGTTAAACGCCGGTCAGATCAAAAGCACGCAAGAGAATATCTTTCAACTGAAAGCCGCTGAAGAGACCCTGCAAAAGGCGGTCGAAAAGGTAAAGAACGTTGGTTTCCCCACTGAGAAGATCAACGCCCGGGGACAATTAACCGTCCACCAGCGCCTCGATTATCTGGTGGACGCCGGTACTTGGTGTCCCCTGCACACATTATACAATCCGGAAGACAATGAAGAGGGAACCACCAATGTGGTCGATGGCCTGGGAAAGATATCCGGTCGCTGGGCCGTGATCATCGGCTTTGACAACAAGCTTTTGGCCGGTGCCTGGATACCCGGTCAATCGGAAAATATTCTGCGCGTCATTGATCTGTCCAAACGCCTCAACATCCCCCTGGTCTGGCTGGTCAATTGCTCGGGCGTCAAACTCCCTGAACAGGAGAAATTTTATGCCGGCCGACGGGGTGGCGGCGCCACCTTTTTCCGGCATGCCGAGTTGGAGCAAATGGGAATCCCTATCCTGGCGGCCATCTACGGTACCAATCCCGCAGGCGGCGGGTATCAAAGTATCAGCCCCACTGTTCTTTTTGCCCACAAAGATTGCAATATGGCCGTAGGCGGCGGTGGTATCCTCAGCGGCATGTCGCCCAGGGGCTGTTTTGATGAAGAGGGCGCCGAACAGCTCATTGCCGCAGCCAGGCAATTCAAAGCCAAACCGCCCGGCGGGGTGGATATCCACTATCACGCGACCGGTTTTTTCCGCTACCAATACGATACGGAAACCGACGTGCTGGACGGCATCAAAGATTATATGGCCGGTATGCCGGCCTATGATCCCAAATTCTTTAGGGTGGACCAGCCGGCTGAACCGCTTTTTCCGGCCGAAGAACTTTACCGCCTGCTTCCTTTCAAACAGAAGCAGATCTATGACTTCCAACAGGTCCTGGCGCGTTTGGTGGACGGCAGTCAACATCTGGAGTTCCGACCCGCATACGGACCGGAGATATATACCGGACTGGTCAAAATTGACGGCTTCCCGACGGGGGTTATCGGCAACCGCCAGGGGTACCTGGGGGAAGACTATCCCGAATACGCCGACTATCCCGGAATCGGCGGCAAGCTTTATCGTCAGGGGTTGATCAAGATGAACGAGTTTGTCACCCTTTGCGGCCGGGACAGGGTGCCCATCATCTGGTTTCAGGACACCAGCGGTATTGACGTGGGCGATATCGCAGAAAAAGCCGAATTGCTTGGATTGGGGCAATCGTTGATTTACTCCATCCAGCAAACCGATGTGCCCATGATGCTCGTTGTGCTGCGCAAGGGCACGGCGGCCGCCCATTATGTCATGTGCCCCACCGCCAACCGGAACAACGCCTTTACCCTGGGCACGGCGGCCACCGAAATTTATGTCATGCACGGTGAAACCGCGGCCGCGGCCGGTTTTTCCCGCCGTCTGGTCAAGGAGAGAGACGCCGGACGGCCATTGGGCCCGGTGATCGAAAAGATGAACCGGATGGCCCGGAGCTATGCCGACAATTCACGGCCCGTCTACTGTGCCCAAAAGGGATTTGTGGACGAGATTGCCGCCATGAACAATATCCGCAGTTACCTCAAGGCATTTGCGGGGTGCGTTTACCAGAATCCGCGCTCCATTTGTCCGCACCATCAGATGTTGCTGCCGCGGGTTATCCGGGGATAGTTGCCGGAGATCATTTTTCACACCGCAGGCAGTGATCGAGGTTTTTAGAAGATGATGAATTCAGAAAAGAAAGATACGCCGGACAGGCGCGAAGATCGTTCCGCGATTTTCCGCGTCAAGGTATGGGATCTGCCGACCCGTTGTTTTCACTGGGCCATTGTCGTTTTGGTCATTGTTTCGTTTGCAACCGGAACAATCGGCGGTACGGCCATGAAATATCATGAGAAGAGCGGCGTTGCTATCCTTGTACTGCTGCTGTTTCGCTTGGTGTGGGGCTTTACGGGCGGGCGGGAATCTCGCTTTGCGGCCTTTGTGCGGGGCCCTAAAATCGTGGTGGGTTATGCCTCTGCACTGTTGAAACGGGAATCGCACCGCCATCTCGGCCACAATCCGTTGGGCGGTTGGTCGGTTCTGTTGCTCCTGATCTCGTTGCTGGTCCAGGCCGCAACCGGTCTGTTCGCCAATGATGACATCCTGACCGAAGGGCCTCTCTTCGGCCTGGTCAGCAAAGCGGCCAGTGACAGCCTGACGGGCATTCATCTGCTCAACAAAAATATCATAGCCGTTTTGGTGGGCGTTCATGTGGCCGCGATCCTTTTCTATCTTATCTATAAGAGGGACAACCTCATCGTCCCCATGTTCAGCGGAGAGAAAAAATGGCATCAGGAGGAGATTTCATCGACCGGCAAGACCTGGCTGGCCGCCATTATTGCGGCGGTAGCGGCGCTGGCGGTTTATCAGACGTTGTATTAACCGCCGTCTGCCAAAAGGTGCTCTGTCGATTATTAAATTGAGTTGGTCCCATTTCAAGGAATTGATTCCATTGGATAAACCCCATCAGCGGAAGTTCTATCTGGAAATTTGCCACCGCGAGGGGTGGAGTGTGCGGCGGCTTCGCGAGCGGATTCAATCCATGCTTTTTGAGCGAACGGCCCTCTCCCGCAAGCCGGAGGAAACCATTGAACACGATCTGACCCTGTTGCGCCAGGAGGGGCGAATGACCCCGGATTTGGCATTTCGTGATCTCTACATGCTGGATTCTTTTGGCCTGGTGGACAGTTATTCCGAAAAAGACCTGCAGTCGGCCATTATTGCCGAACTGGACAAATGGAGCTGTATTTGCGTTACCTGGAACGGCATGAACAGATGGATGGCGAAAACACCCCTATTGGTTTGATCCTGTGCACCGGGAAAAACGAAGAACATATTGAATTGCTGCACCCAATTACCTCCCCGGGAAGTACTACGGGCCAAGCTGCACTATGCTATCGAGATGGCGCGGCATAAACTACAAAAAGAGATAGATCAACCAGACGCGAAATCTTAAAGCCATGCGCAAAACAGTTCTTATCCACACACGACATGCTTGGCACAGCCACCGCACAAAAGCCGCCTTGAACGGCAGTCACGGCCTTCAGATCTGCACCATCGAGCAGCTGGCCGCGCGCCTGGTCGGCGGCTTTTTGCAACCCATAGATTCCGATGACTTAAACGCTGCCGTTGACAACGCGCTCTCATCCTCCCTGGGCAAGCTCGACGCCATTAAAGCGCTGCCGGGTTTAGGAGGGCCGCGGCCGCATCGCTGTCCAAGCTGTGGCTGGCTGGATTGAATTTAGACCAGGAGCTGGCGGCCGCGTCTGAAGCCCCGGTGCGCGATCGCTTCGAAGCTTTTATTGCCTTGGAACGGCATGTAATCAAACACCTACCTCCAAACCAGTATCGGCCAGGCGATCTTGCCGATTTAGCCATCAAGACGAGCCACAGGGCGGGAGTCATCTTCGGCCCCATAGAGATTGACGGCCATACCGAAATAGCCCCGGTCTGGCGACCTTTACTGATGGCCATGGCCCGGGTCACGAAAGTATCCTGGATAGCCAGGGCCAGACATGTACCGGAGTGGCTGGAAGGTTCCGGCATAGACGTTTTGACCTGCGCAGCCGAAAAGCCCTCCGTAAAAACCGTTTCCTGCGCCAGTCCCCGCCATGAAATCCTGGAGGCCGTGCGCTGGGCCAGGGAGCATCTTTCCGGCGGCGCGGCCGCTTGGGACATTGCCATTGCTGCGGCATCGCCCGAGGCTTGGGACGATCACATGCTGGCGCTGGCAGAAAGTGCCAATCTTGACATCCACTTTGCCCACGGCAGGGCGGCGCTGAGCACATTCGAAGGCCAGATGGCGGCCGCCCTTGCCGAAGTGCTGCTGCGCGGATATTCGCGCATGCGCATCACCCGGTTGGTGGCACTGTTGCGGACCCACAATCCGGGTTATAAAGATCTTCCCGGTACCTGGTGGCGCCAGCTGCCCGAAGAGGCGCCCCTGCTGGATGCCTCGCACTGGAACAGCGCCATCGATGCCATTTCGCCCGAAATCCTCGCTGAGGGGGCCGATCTGCGTCCCGTGCTACACGCGCTGATCGAAACCCTGTCCATGGGCCTTGCGGCCGCTGATAACATCGGCGAGCAGCTGCTGACCGGCAGAGCCCTTTCCATCTGGCAAAAAGCCCTTTCCCAGGGACCGCCCGAGGCCCTGGACGTCAGCCTGTCCGCTCTCAGGGTGGACGACGGCCTTGAGCCGGCGGCTTCGATCCTGTGGGCCCCGGTGCAAGCCCTGGCCGCTGTGCCCAGACCCCTGACCTGGCTGGTGGGGCTGACCACGCGCACCTTCCCGCGCCGGGCGGCCGAAGACCCGTTACTACCGGACCACATCATTGCAAGCGAGCGGCTCAATCCTTTGCCCGTGCACCAGGCTGACCGGCGCAACTTTGCAACCATCCTGGCCATGACCGAAAAAGAAATGATCTGCTCTCGCGCCCGTCGCGACAGCGAAGGCCGCTTAAACGGTATCTCGCCTTTGTATCCGCGCGGCATAGAAGAAATCCACCTGGCCCAAAGCCGCGAACCGCAGCATGCCGCCGGTGCTGCCGACCGCCTGTTCGCGCGACCGGCCGAGTTTGCCGACCTGCCGGTGGCCCGATCGGCGCGGTCTACCTGGATCGATTGGCATATTGGGCGGCTTACGGCCCATGACGGTCTGGTCCGGCGCGAACACCCGTTATTGCTGCGGGTTTTGGAAAAGCGCCAGTCGGCCTCGTCTCTGGTAAAGCTGCTGCGTGATCCTTTGGGATATCTTTGGACCTACGGCTTTGGCTGGTCCGAACCCGAAGAAACCGATGAACCGCTGAAGCTCGATGCTTTGGCCTTCGGCAATTTGCTGCACGAAATTCTTCAGCAAGCCGTAACCCGCCTGGAAGCCGGAGGCACTGGCGGGTTTGCCCAGGCCTCCGAAGAGCGGATCACCCTGGCCGTGCAGGAGGCCACCTGGAAGGT
>JBFFHG010000297.1:0-5257 GCA_041557055.1 Desulfosarcinaceae bacterium | reverse complement strand
CGTAGACCCAGCCGACCCCGGTATATGAGTTGGGATCGCGTCCGTCCACAAAATATTTGTTATTCAGTTTCAAGGTTAAATCAAAAGCGTCCTGAGGACCCGGTCGCCACTGAAGTATCTTTTTACCCCAGTACATGCGCATATAACCGTGCATGTATCCGGTATGCTTCATTTCGCGCATGGCGGCGTTCCAGTAAGGGTCGTGGGTGGCGGCCGCTTCCAACTGCCCGGGGGTATAAATCGGGGTCCTTGGGTCTTTTGAATGCTCGATCAGGGTCAGGCGGGTCCACCGGGGCAATCCGTTGAAATTGTCATGGTCCGGATTATAAAAGGCGTTGTTGATGGCCAACTCCCGCCGGACGATCAGTTCTTCCAGCAAAGCGGCCTTTGCGTGGTCGGGTGCCTGGGCGGTTTTGACGGCCAGGGCAATTTCCAGAGGGCTGATTTGGCCAAAGTGAAGATAGGGGCTCATCATGGAGCTGCCGTCCCTGTGCGGGTGGTTGCGTTGCTGATCATAAAATGGCAGTTGATGCAACAGGAACGCCTTCAACCGCTTTAAAGCCGCGCCATACCCCCCAAATAAAAACGCGGAGACCGGTTTTACGGTGCGGTCAAGGGGAAAACGGGAAATCATGGTGTCAAATGCCGTGGGTCCGGCCAGGTCCATATCCGGATATTTCAGTTTGAGCGGGGCCATTGGCTGTAAATAATCCGGCAACAACCCGTGGATTTTGGATCTGATTGTTCGCGCGGCGTATTCTGCTTTGGAAGAGACCGCTTCCACCGGAATAACCACATCGCTTTCGATTTGAATTACGGGGCAGGGCGCGTTGAGGGCCACATGCCGCCGCCACTTGCGCTGGTGGCTCAGGTAGCCCCGGTCACAGATCAGGATGGACGCCTGCCCGGCGGTTTTCAAGGCCACTGCGGCCGGATCACCCAGGTCGATCCGCAAAGGGATGCGGCGGTGGGCCAAATGCGTGCGGACATCATGCAAGCCCTCCAGCATAAAGGCGAAATGACGCCAATTGGCCTCCGGATACGCATGGGTCAATCCGAAAACCACCAGCAAGGGCTGCTTGCGTGCGTTTGCCATTTGGACGGCATATTCCAGGGCGTGGTTGTATTCGGTCCGCTGGGATTGTTGCATCCAATAGACCACATGGCGGCCTTGGGCATTGCGGGCAATCGTTTGCAGGGGTTGAATACGTGACGGCGGAATGGATTGCATGGTGCGCTGCCTGTTATTGCGTTGACCCGGTTGCCTGCCTGCGGCCTGTTTTGCCGGGTGCCGGCGAAAGGCTTTTACGGTCGCCGGGTTTCAGGCGTCTCTTATTCGGATTCTTCACTGGCGGGTCCACCCATTTGCTGAACGGTTTGGTCGGCGTTATCCGCTTTGGCTCGGGCTTTGGCCGCTTTTCTGAATGCCCTTTGCGCTTCCTGCTCGGCCTGTTCCAGACTGGTTTCAATTTCAGCCCGTTTTTCAGGGGAATATTGCGATCCGTCGGCTGCCAGTTGGGCTTTCAACGTTTCAATCTTTTTTCCGGCGTGCGCCAGCTCTTTTTCGGTTTTTTCAACTTGGTCCCGGGCCTCTTGAAGGACGTCCATGGCTGCAGCCAGTTCACCGGCAGCCCCCTCTTCGGGTTCGGCATCCAGGTCAATGTCTTCGGCGGCCATCACCAGGGCCGTGGGCGGTAGTTGGGGCAGGGTACGATCCAGGCTGAGTCCGTTGATGTCGGTCAACTTGAATTGTTGAATTTTAAAGGGCAGGAAGACCAGGGCGCTCCCGGACGACTCCGCCACAACCACTTCAGGGGTCAGGGCTGCAACGATTTTTGACTGGGCATCGATACGCACCTCTTCCAGCATTTGGGCGATTTCTTCTCTGGCCTGGGTCAGCCCGGCGCCCTTGCCCGAGGTCAATACGCGAATTTCGGCTTTGGACCAGTCCGGGTGACGGGTCGTGAGATACGCCAGGAGCAGCATCAGCCGGCTGGTGGCATCGGCGCGCCACCATACATCGATAAGGCGGCCCCGGCGTTGGGATTGCATCAGTGTTTCCCATCGCGTCCGATCATGGTGCAGCAGAATTAAATTGTATCCCATGCGATAGGATGTCTTGAGTTGAGCGCCATATTTCAAGGCCTGCAGGCCATGGATGCCGGTTCCGGACTGGCCGTACCAGTTGACCAGAACCGTATTGGCGTGCAGCGGGCCGATGCCGTAGCTTTGCAGCAGCACGGGTGTCGCCGTGTCTATCGCATCGGCCTGAATCACCAGTGGGAAGACTTTGAATTCATTCGCCTGGATCTGATGGTTGAGTTCATCTTCAGCTTCCTGAAAAAACTTGCGCATCCGGGCCGAGGGACCCTCCACCATGCGGACGGCTGTGATCAGCCCGCTGCCGCCCTCGATCCACTGGGCAAAGGTCAGCAGCGCGGTTCTTCGCTCCGCATTGTTGGTAAATGCCAGGATGTGGGGTCGCCAATTGCGGTGATGCTCCGGCAAATGGGCCACGGACAACAACTGCTCACGAATAACCTGAAAGGCATGGGCGCTGCTGCTGTCGGCCCAGCGCGAGGGACCGGCGGTGTGTTTCAGGTATTGGTGAATGGCCACCAGGATGGCCATGGCGATCAGGCCGTTTTGAATATCCAACGCCAATATGACCCCCACACAGATCAAAAATCCGGTCAGGCTCAGGTATTTGTTGAACCAGCGAAAGCGCGGCCGGAATGAGGGGCTCTCCGTCCGGGCTTCGTAATAGGTGGCATAGTTGAGCAGGCCGTAGGAGATCAGAAAGAACATGGAGACCACCCGGGCCACCAGGTTGAGTTGGCCCAGTGCGATGGTGGCCAGTGCGATGCCCGTGGTGAGCAAAACCGCTCGACGGGGGTTGTTCGTCGGGCCGGCGCCCGTGGCAAAGGGCACGATGAACGGAAAGATCCGGTCGGCGGCCAGGGATTGCAAAATGCGCGGGCCTCCCAAAAAGGACGCCATGGCCGACGAGAGGGTGGCGGCAATGACACCGGCGTCGATAAGAACGCCATATCGCGCCACATGTTTGATGGATTGGTAATTTTCCATCATCACCGTGTTGGGCAGGACGCCGGCAAAGATCAGGGCCACGGAAAAGTAAACCAGGATGGAGATGCCCACTGCCAGGAAGGTTCCCAAGGGAAGACTTTTGCCCGGGTCTTTTAAATCGCCGGACATGCTGACCCCCTGGGTAAAGCCGGTGACCGCCGGGAAAAAGATGCCGAACACCACCCAGAAGGGCGGCGCACCGGAAGGGGCCGTCCAGTTGGCTGCAACCATGGCGGGCTGCCATTTGGCCAGCCCGCCGATGTAAAAGGAGAACAGGGCCGCGGCCAGCAGTGCCATGACCGCATATTGAAACCGGGTGGCCCAATCCGCTCCGAGCCAGGCGAGAATGAAGAGCAGGCCCACGGCTGCGATTGCAATGATTCTTGGCGTCAAAAACGGATGGGGCGTTATCATGGCGCTCAATGCCTCGGCAAAACCAATGCAGTAGAAGGCCACCGACACCGATTGGGCCAGGTACAGCACAATGCCGATGGCGCCGCCGAATTGAAGGCCCAGGGTTCGGGATATCAAATAGTAATCCCCGCCGCTCTTGACCCGCAGATTGGTGGCCACGGCGGCCAGAGAATGGCTGGTGAGCACGGTTATCAAGTTGGCGATGGCGATGATGAGCAGCGCCCGCCCCAGGCCGGCGCTGCCGGTGACATAGCCCAACCGCAGGAACAGAATGATGCCCAGGATGGTCAGAATACTGGGTGTGAAAACGCCGGCAAAGGTGCCTAACGTACCTGCCGGTTGTTTGGGCTCTTCGGGCATACGATGTTATCTTTCTACAACCATTTCTTTTTTCTGAAATAGAGAACCATTGAGATAGCCATGACGATCATGACGCCCAATGCCAGCCCATACCCCCAGGGCCACTCCAGTTCGGGCATATTCTTGAAATTCATGCCGTAGAGGCCGGCGATGAAGGTGATGGGAATAAAAATGGTGGCGATGATGGTCAGCACCTTCATCACTTCATTCATCCTGTTGCTGATCCCCGTCATATACAGATCGAGCAGCCCGGCCAGCAGATCCCGTTGGGATTCAATGGTTTCAATGATCTGGATGGTATGGTCGTGAACATCACGCAGAAATACCATGGTGGCCGCTTGAATCAGGGCCGATTCTTCCTTGGCCATGCCCCCCACGACCTCGCGCAACGGCCAGATTTGTTTGCGCAGGTAGATGATTTCTCGTTTCAAATCATGAAGGCGCTGCAACGTCTCCGGCTCAGGGGAGGTCAGGATTCGATTCTCCATCTCTTCGATTTGGGTGCCGATCTGCTCCAAAATGGTAAAGTAGTGATCCACCACGGCATCGATAAGGGCATAGGCCAGATAGTCGCTGCCTGCTTTGCGGATTCGACCGCGCCCTTTGCGCAGGCGGGCACGCACCGGTTCGAAAACATCGCCCCGGGACTCCTGAAACGAGATCAGAACCGTTTCGGTTAAAATGAGACTGACCTGCTCCATCGACAATTGGTTGTCAACCGGATCGTAGCGCAACATCTTGAGCACGATATACCCGTAATGTTCAAACTCTTCGAATTTGGGTCGATGGGCGGTGTTGAGAATATCCTCCAGCGTCAGGGGATGAATATCGAAGTGCCGGCCCAGGCGGTCTATCAGTTCGATATCATGGATGCCATCGATATTGAGCCAGGTATAATTGGGACCGCTGCAACCGGCCAAAGCCGCTTCAATGGTTTCGGCCTGACGCTCTTCAATTTTATCGGAATCATAAGTTGTCAGACCTATTCGGGTGTTTTCGATGCGCTGTTCGCCGATATGGACCAATGTGCCTGGCGCTGCGCCGATTTTGGCGGATTTGTATCTGAATCGATGGGGCAATGACGCCTCCTTGTCAACCTGAATGAAGGTTCACCACCGGGATTCCTGCGCCGGGATGCCGCGCCTGGTGATGGATAACATAATAGCCGAAAAATAATCCGTTATTGAAATTATATATAGCCAATCCGGCGGCGGTGTTCAAGGCATAGTTCAAGGTTCCGCCAGGTATCATCACACTTGGTTGCGCAACTGCAGGGCCACGGGGTGGGGATGGAGATAGGTCTGGCCGGCCAGATAGGATTGGGAATACTTGCGCACATAGTGGTTGACAATGGTGATGGGAACGATCAGGGGCAGATTGCCGTTTCGGTAATTGT
>JBFFHG010000296.1:0-5271 GCA_041557055.1 Desulfosarcinaceae bacterium | reverse complement strand
CATGCAGAAAAACCGCCATAACAGCGGCAATGATCAGACGTGTCACCGGGATTCCCTGGATTCGGCCTGCAGGCTGATGCGATGCAGACCGGCCTGACGAATGCGATCGAGCACCTCGAAAAGCTGTTGATAGGCGAGCCGCCGGTCGGCGAAAAGCAACACGCCGGTTTCCGGATTCACCCCGGGCTGGTGCTTCAAGGCTGATTTCAGATTCTCCAGGGTCACCGGCGACTTGTTAAGGAAGATGGCGCCGTCGGCCGCAATGGTCACCGACAGGGGCGTCTCCTTTTCCGGCTGGATCTGCTCGGCGCTGGGCAGCGCCACGGGCATGCCTTTATGCACTGCCATGGAGAGCATGGCGTAGATAAAAACCACCAGCAGCAAAAACACCACATCAATGAGCGGCAGCATCTCCACCCGCGGCGGCCGTGTATGGATTCGGCGGACCTTCATCAGTCGGGCCCGCCTCCCCGGCCGTTTTGGTGGTCCAGTTTTTCATATACGATCTCCAGACTGGTGGCGTATTTTTCAATATCCAGGGCGGCCAATTCCACTTTGGCGTTGAAATAGTTGTAGGGAAAGACCGACAAAATGGCGATTCCCAGACCGGTGGCGGTGGTGATCAGAGCCTGGGCCACGCCGCTGGTGACGGCCTGGGGATTTTGGATGCCGACCGCGCCCAGCATTTCAAAGGAGGTGATAATGCCGATAACGGTCCCGAAGATGCCCAAAAGGGGCGCCACGGTGATCATGGTGTCCAGAACCCCCATAAACCGCCGCATGCGCTGCACCTCGTCGGCGGCCGCTCCCTCCATGGCCTTGAGCATGGAAAACTCCCGGTGCAGAATACCGCTGACCAGGATGCGGACCACATAGTCTTTACACCCCATGCTCTTTTGGCGCACCGCCGCCCAGTCGCCACGCCGGCACAACTCCATGACCTCTTCGACCAGAGGCCGGTTGCGCTGCATCTCGGTTTTCAGCCAGAAGAGGCAGCGTTCGAAAATCACGGTCATCACGATGAGGGAACAGGCCAGCAAAGGGTACATCACCGGTCCGCCGCTCAGAAAGAAATGTAACATGGATTTGTTGGCCCCTCTCCCTTTTTTAAAAAGGGGTGTCAAATAGTTGATATTCGATTTCTATTGTTTTGTCTTTCCGGCTTTAACGCCATTGGCCAGGGCGTTCAAGGCCGTGTGGAGCACCAATGGCAGGTCGGCCGGCGCAATCAGCGCTTCATAGTTTTTGACAGGGCCGCCGGCAATCTGCCCGGCCATGGTGCGGGCCCACAACTCAAAGGAGGACAGGTCTTTGACGGCGCCGCGCTCGAAGTCGTCGCTGACAGCCAGGGCGGCGGCCATAAACGAGGCATACGCCGGCTCAAGAAGCAGGGTCTCCATGGCCGCGGCAAACTGTTGCGGCTTGAGGCCGCAGGGGCAATCATTGTGGTTCAGCAGGCGCGCAATGGATATTTTGCGCTCTTTGAGCCGCTGCAGGATGTTGCGGCCCGCCGTAAAACCGTTCTGCTTAAAAAGCGCCTGGATAACCCCCTGATAAACGGCCCGGCTGATCAACTCGCCCATCTTGGAATGGCCGCCGGTATTGTCAATGGCGATGCCCGCGCCCCGGACCACGATCACATTGTCGGTGCCCGTGCCGGTGGCCCCGTGGATTCGGGGTGTAAAGCTGCTGCGAATGTCCAGATCCTCCAGAGCCGCCGACTTGGCCTCGGTGGCGGCCATAATGGCCCGGGTCATGGCCCGCGGGGTCAACTGCATGTTGGTCATCACCAGAATATTGATGGTGCCCGGCTCGTAAAAGCCGCCCGTGTCCTTGGCCGCCCGCATGGCATTGGACCTTGCCCCGGCCGTCACCAGGGCATAGACGGTCATGTCCCGAAACGATTGTTTGCGCACGGACAGATGGTCCATGTCGGCCCCGGTAAAAAGCAGCGCCGTATCGCCCGGTTGGCGGGCCAACACCCGGCACACCATTGATCGCAACCCGTCCAGACCTTGATCATGGCCGATGTACCAGCAGGGCGAAGGGAAAAAGTGATTCCCGACGGCCGAGACCCCCTCGCGCCCCCCCTCCAGGGTGGAGACCACCGCCATGGGCGCTGCAAATTGCACCAGCAATGTTTTGTGGGTAAAGTCATAGATGTTTGAATCGATCACGTCGGCGCTCTTCACATAGGCCAGATCCATCTCCAGGGGACGCCGGGAAATGATCCGGTCAGCGGAAACAAGCCCCTCTGGTTTGGAAAAATGTTCCCCGTAAAGCCGGGCCGCCAGCCAGGCCACGAAATCGCCGGTATGAACCCCGGCCCGGCAGGTCAGATCGCAGGGAAAGTAGTAGATCCGATTGTTGCGCACCGCATCCACGTCGCGCCATCCCGCCTGTTTGAAAAATTGCGCGGCGGTCTGCTCGTCGCCATCGCACCCGTAGACCACCTGAGGATTGAAGCGCTGCCATTCATCCAGGCCCACCCGGACGACGGCGCCGTTTTTTTTCAAAACAGGCGGGATGGCCCCGGCCGCGCGAATCATTTCGTTTTGAAAGTTGCCGTCGCCGGGGGTCATGACCCGGTCCCCGCCCATCAACCGCATCACCCGCACCCTTTGGTTCAATGGGATGGCGGCTGTTTTTCGGGCAATCAGGTCAAGTCGGGCTTTAATTTTCCTGCGCAAGGCCCGGGCCTCGTTCACGCGCTGAACAAGCACCCCCAGGGTCGTCATGGCGTCAAAGCTGCGGGCAAGGGTGCTCAGGTCCAGTTGGAGGGTGGCAATGCCCCGTTGGTCGCATTGCCGGACAATCTCCTCGTGAAGGGCCGAGACCATCACCACATCGGGGTTCAGCGCCGCAATCTTCGCCATGGCCGGAGAGCGAAACCCACCCACCACGGCTTTTCCAGCCGCCGGCGGCAGGGTGTCATGCCAAGTCACCCCCACCACTTGGTCGCCGACCCCGATTTGAAACAAAATCTCCGTCACCGCCGGCACCAGGGACACCATGCGCGCCGGCGGCGCTTCAAATTGAACCTTGATGCCGCGGGCATCCACAAGCACCACTGCCCGGGCATTGAAGGTTTGGAGCAGCAGCACCGCCACGAGCGCCGCCCAAAAAAGCCCGCGCTTAATGTTCGGGTGTTGGTTTGCCATGAGCCTGCTTTTAGTATTCGTAGGTTGCCGCAACAAAAACCGATCGTCCGGCGCCGGGATATTTTGCCCAACTGCCCGTGCCAAATTGATCGTAAAATGCCTCCGAATCGGTATCGTAAGATTCATCCAGGAGGTTGTTCATTTGACACGACATGGTCCAGTTCCCGGAAAGACGCTGGTTGGCTTTCAAATCGACGGTCCAGTATGAGGCCAGCATTTCAGCCGGGACGCTGTCCGTATCATTGGCATAGACAGCCGGTCGCTCATCCGTATACCGTATGGTGGTGGTCAGATCCAATCCAAAGTCGAACCAGTAGGTCAGACCCGCTTTAAAAATATTGTCGGCCGTATATCGCGCCTGACGCTTCACGCCGTCGGCTTTCTGCTCTTTGGCGCTCGTATACGTGTAATCCAATGAGAGGGTCGTATTGTGAAAGGGGCCGATCCTGGTGCCCACCTCCCAACCATAGGCTTCATAGTGGGAAAGGTTCTCCGGGCGATAAAAAAAATTGGCATCAGGCTCCCATTCGATTTTGTCGTCGATATCCCAATTGAAATGGGTCAGAGAGAAAAATATTTTTTCATCGGCCAGGGTCTGCTCAAGGCAAGCGTCCCAATGCCACCCGGTTTCAGGTTCCAAGTCCGGATTACCCTGGGCCCCCATGCCATATCCCCAGTCTTCCAAAGGCCAGAAAAGATCATTCGGCGTAGGCGCCTTGAAATGTTTTCCCGTATTGAATTTCAAGGCCGTGGTCTCAAAGGGATTGATGATCACGCCCGCGCGGGGCAAAACTTCCGTTCCAAATTCGGAGTGATCTTCATTGCGCACGCCGGCCGACATTTTGACATACCTAACCGGTCGATACTGGGCTTCGGCAAAAAGCCCCGTGGTATGAAGATCAGCCGATCCGGCCCACCGGGATGATTCATTGCCATAACCGTCCAATGTGATACTCGTGTTTTCCCAATCATAACTCTTGTACTGGGCGCCGATCAACAGGGTGGCCCCGTTAAAAGGGTTGATTTCGAAATTGCCCTCGACACCGAAGATGTCATTAACCACCTCTGTTTTGCTTCCCGGCAAATTTCCCGCGGTGTAGGCGTCATAATAGCGGTTATCATTGATGCTTTCCATGGCGGTATAGTCGGTCTGGAAATTGAATCCCAGCCAATGCAAAGGGCGGCTTTGCACTTTCAGCACCAGGTGTTTATCCGTTTCATTGGTATCATTGAGCAGGCTGGCGGCGTCATCGCTGTAGACCCCGACACCATTAACGGAAAACGGTGCGGTACCGGCCGGCGGCATGGCTCCCGGGCGCCCGTTTTCCCTGTCGATAATATCCCCATACAGGCTGATATTGAGGTTTTCCCCTTTATCCAGGACCAGCTTGAGGGAGGCATCGTTCTGGGTCAGATCGCTGTTGTCCCTGAAACCATCGGTTTCAGTGCGATTGGCGGTGAGATAATAGCCCAAATCGCCATGGACAAACATACCCTGCCCGGCCGACAGCCGGTAGGTGCTTTCCGAACCGTAGCCCGCGCTTACCTTTAGATCCATTTGGTCGCGCCGGGGCTCCTTGGTGATGATGTTGACCAGGCCGCCCATGGCGCCGGAACCGTAGAGCACCGATCCTGATCCCTTGACCACCTCGATGCGCTCGATGGCGTTCATGGGAATGCGCCCCACATCCGCCGTGCCCAGAGAGGGCGAGTTTACGGTCACGCCGTTGACCAGCACCTGGGTGGCGTCCGCACCCATCCCCCGGATGTGAATCGCCTGGGCCGCGCCGCCGTAGTTGCCGCGGGTGCGCCAGTCCAGGCCGGTTTCACCGCCAAGAAGGTCGCCGACGCTGGTGGCCGCAGACTCTTGAATATCCGCATCATCCACAACGATCACCGCGCTGGGAACATCCTTGCGCTGCGCCTCGGTTTTGGTGGCCGACACCACCACCTCATCCATGATCACCTTGTCGCCGGCCCATAAATCGGGCCCCAGCCCCAGCACCATCAGTCCCATTCCAATTGCCGCCAATTTACGCATTCTGTTTCAATCCTCTCTCTGCCGCACAGCCGGGCCCGGGTCTGAAAATAAAAATCCCGGACCGAAATT
>JBFFHG010000295.1:0-5302 GCA_041557055.1 Desulfosarcinaceae bacterium | reverse complement strand
GATGCGTGCCGCCGAGCCCCCTGAGTCCGCCAAGGGAGGAAGCCGGTGACCGTGCCCGGTGCTCACACGTATCACGGCTGCGGGTTAGGGAGAGGTCCGACCGAAAGATCCCGGTCAGGGTCCACCAGAACACCATAGAGCTCCGGACGCCGCACCAGAAGCGTCCGGCCTCCCGGACTCTCCGTAAGGCAGGCATCGGCATAGTCGGCGTAGGTCGGCCCGATGATCAGAGCCTTGGCGGTTGCCAGGGCCGGGCAGGTGTTGTAGATAAACTGGGTGGTGCCGTTGCCCGCCAGCATCCGGCCCGGAGCCACCGCCAGCAGATCAGCCATGCTCTCGATAACAGCCCGGCTGTCCGCTTGCGGAAGCAGGCCCACCGCATCCATTTGCGCTTTCAACGCATCCGGCAATCCCGGGGGCATTCCCAACGGATTGATATTGCTGCTCATGTCGATAATATGGGCCGCATCACATCCCAATTCTTCGGCCAACGCATAGATATCGCCGCCGTGGCCGTGAATCATGAAAGGCCTCCATGATGCATGATCCCTTCCACATCGATATGCCGGACCGCGTGTTCCGCCAGCAACGCATAAGCCTGATCCCGGACCGCCGGGCCATGGATCTGGTCTACGGCCACATCCGCTATTCCGATCTGTGACAACCAGCGTTTTAGAATTTGAGGCGTATCGAACAACCCGTGAAGATAGGTGCCCAGGACCCGGCCGTCCGGGCTCATACATCCATCACAGCCCTGGCAGGGCTGTTGATTGCGGCTGTGGACCGAGAGCAACGGCTGGCCTGTCAAAAGACGGGTCTGTCCCATGTGAATCTCGTAACCGCCGCCTTGAAGGCCATCCCATGAAAAAACCGTCCGGGTGGTGGTCTTGGGCGCTTTGAGTTTCGTCTCCACCGGCAGCAATCCCAACCCGGAGGTGGTGCCGGCCGCCCCTTCCACGCCGTCCGGATCGAGGACGCAATGGCCCATTATCTGGTAACCGCCGCACACGCCCAGCAAATGGCCGCCCTGGGCGGCAAATGCCTTGAGCGCCTCCGCCCAGCCGCTGCTTTTCAGCCACGCCAGGTCGCTGCGGGTGCTTTTGGTGCCGGGAATGATCACCGCCCGAAAGGGTGCCAGGGATTGAAGCTTTTTCAGATAGACCAGTTGCAAACCGGCCAGACCGGCCAAGGGATCGAAATCGTTGAAATTGGAAATATGGGGCAAACGAATCACGGCCACTGCCGGATGGTCGGCCCGCAATGGATCGTAAGGCCGTGAGGTTTCAATGACCACGGCGTCTTCGGCCTCGATGCTGAAGTGATGGTACCAGGGCAGAACCCCGAAAACCGGTCTGCCGGTCCTTTTTTCGATCCACGCCACGCCGTTCTTGAAAAGATCGATGTCACCGCGAAAGCGGTTGATGATAAACCCCTTGATCCGGGCCTGCTGCCCGGGGGCCAGACAGGCCAGAGTCCCCACGATCTGTGCGAAAACACCGCCGCGATCGATATCGGCCACCAGGATCACCGGCGCACCGGCATATTCGGCAGCCTTCAAATTAACGATGTCATTGTCCATGAGATTGACTTCCGCGCAGGAGCCCGCGCCCTCCATCACGATCACATCGAATTGGCGCCGCAACCGGTCCAAAGCGCGACAACTCTCGGCCCAAAGAACCGCCTTTTTCCGATAGTAGGATTTGGAGGAGGCGTCCAGCCAGGCCCTGCCATTGAGCACCACCTGGGCCCCCACATCGCTGGTGGGTTTGAGCAAAACCGGGTTCATATCCACATGCGGGGCAATGCGGGCCGCTTCAGCCTGAACGATCTGGGCGCGCCCCATCTCCAGCCCCTCGGGCGTCACCCCGGAGTTGTTGGACATGTTCTGGGCCTTATAAGGCGCCACCCGCACGCCCCGATCAGCCAAAATTCGGCACAACGCGGTGGTGACAATACTTTTACCCACGTCCGATCCCGTACCCAATACAGCGATACATGCTGCTTTGCCGGCCATTTTTTCTCCCTCACGCCATGCGTTTGCGGCCC
Organism: Desulfosarcinaceae bacterium; assembly: GCA_041557055.1. Lineage (GTDB taxonomy): Bacteria > Desulfobacterota > Desulfobacteria > Desulfobacterales > Desulfosarcinaceae > JARRKU01. The sequence goes on along the minus strand of JBFFHG010000295.1, from coordinate 3,256 downwards.
TTTGGTGACCACCGAATGCAACCCGTATTCATACCGTCCCAAGCGTAAATTCGCAAGCCGCACCTGTTTTCTTTACAGGACAACCGTTTATGCTTCTTTGTTCACCCGCTCCATCCGCTGTATATTGGCCATATATTCAAATGAAAAACGTCAAATAGCATACTTTCCCCCATACCCCCTCAGGGTGTAGAGAAACGATCCCATTTGCCGGGTGGTGGTGCTGCCCACAAATACGATGGTTTGCATGCCGATGGAAGCGCCGCTGTCCATCTGGTCCAGTGTGGTGATTCCAATCGACTGGTTGGCCCGCATGGCGCCCGTCACAATGCCCACGGGTGTGCAGCCCGCCCTATGGGACAGAATCAACTGCCGGGCGCGCTCCAAATGCCGGGTCCGTTTTTTGCTTGCGGGGTTGTATATGACAATCACAAAATCGGCTTGGGCGGCGGCTTCTATTCGTTTGTGAATCACCTCCCATGGAGTCAGCAAATCACTGAGACTGATCACGGCAAAATCATGGGTCAACGGCGCCCCCAGCAGAGCCGCTCCGGCGCAAAGGGCCGGAATACCCGGCACCACCTCCACAGCGATCCGGTTCTCCCCACGGTTGGATTCAACCGCCGCCCTGCCCGCCGGCGCCAGGGTCAGCCCCCGAGCGGCACACACCTCCCAAACCAGACCGGCCATGGCATAGATACCCGGATCACCACCGGAGACCAGGGCGACGGTCTCTCCCCTGCAGGCCGCGTCAACGGCCGCATTCACCCGCTGCACCTCTTTGGTCATGCCGGTGCTGATAATTTTCTTTCCATTGATCAGAGGGCCGATGAGATCGATGTAGGTGCCGTACCCCACGATGGTGGCGGCCTGTTTCAGCACCTGCCGGGCGCGGATCGACAGGTGTTCTACGCTGCCGGGACCGCTGCCGACGATGTAAAGTGCCGGCGGGCAATGGCCACGGTCACATTCCGGGTTTTGTGCTTGGGAACGATCAGCATCCCTTGACGGGCCGCCAATATGGCTGCAGCTTCGCATACGCTTTGTACTCCTGCATGTTTGACCGCCATGGCCGAAGGATTGGGCACATGACGGATTCGGTTCAACGCTTCCTTTGAGAAAAATTTCAGGGGCACCTGCAGATCTTCAGCCAGGGCCAGGAGTCCCGGTTCATCCGCTTTCAAATCAATGGAGGCGATCAGCCCAATGCTCGCCGGAGCCAAGCGATGCGCTTCCAGCACATCTCGAAGCAAAGCGGCGATCTCCTCCATGGGGGTATGCCGGTTGCAGCCGATCCCGACATACAGGGAGGCCGGGCGCAACACCAATACGCTTTCAGCCAGATTTTCACACCTGTCATCGACATACACGCCGGAGCCCTGCCAATCTCCGGGCCTGGGCGGCCTTGGGACTGCATATTTTAACAAGGCCCGGCCAAGCCATCCGTACGGATCGTGCACCATCAGCTTCTCATCCGTGAGCAAGGCCATGTTCACCGCTCTGATAGCCGGCGGGTTTTCAATTTTAAGGCCCGATTCAGAGGCCAATAGATCCACGGCCGGCTTGGCGTTGACATCCGTGGCAGTGGTAATGACCGGCAGCGCGGCGATTATTTCAGCCACCTGTCCGGCCAACCGATTGGCGCCGCCGATATGCCCGGACACCAGGCTGACGGCATATCGCCCCTGGTCGTCCACGACCACCACCGCCGGATCAACGGTTTTATGACAAAGGCAGGGGGCTATCACACGCACCACAATGCCTGAAGCCATGATAAAAATATGGCCGCTGTACTGATCGAAGTTTTCCTGCACGGCATGGGAAAGCGACTTGAAAAGACGCCCTTGGGCGGCACCATTGTCCGTGTGCAGCCGTTCGGAAAACCAAAGGGTTGCCGCAGGCCAATGTTTCTTCAGCCGCATGGCCACTTTTCGGCCGTTGGGGGTGATCACCCATACGGCGATATCAGGCGCTGCGATAGCCATGATCAAATTCCGGATCATACAATTTGGAGCGCACTTCAGCATGGTCCTGCTGCCGGTCCACGGCCGGCCCAACCAGAATCAGGGCATGGCGGTCGATGCGGTTTTCCAGGACCCTGGCAGCAAGGTCGCCCACCCTGGTCATGATAATTTTCTCCTGGGGATGACTGACCTTGTAAGCCACGGCACATCGGGCATCGGGGCCATAAGTCTTTGCCAGCGTTGCAGCCACCCGGTCCGCCATCCCCATGCTCAGGTAGATCACCATGGAGGCGTTGTGATGTGCCAGGGACTCAAGCGACTCCGCATCGGGCACCGCTGTCCGGCCGGCCATGCGTGTAAATATCAGGGTCTGGGTTGTCTCCGGCAAGGTGTATTCGATCCCCATGGCCGCGGCCGCGGCAAAAGCCGCTGTAACCCCGGGGATGATTGCATAGGGAATCCTCTGTTTCTGCAATTCGACAATCTGTTCAAAAATCGCGCCATAGAGGCTGGGATCACCGGTATGCAGGCGGACCACCCGCCGGCCTTCTCCAAAGGCATCCGCCATGGCGGCCACGATACGGTCCAGGGTCATCCGGGCGCTGCTGATACGCTCAGCCTGGGGCCGGGTCCAGGTCAACACGGCTTCCGGCACCAGGGAGCCGGCATACAGCACCAGATCGGCCTGTTGCAGGGCCTTCTGCCCTTTGACCGTAATCAGCTCCGGATCACCCGGTCCGGCGCCGCAAAAGATAATGGGATGTTGTTTCCTATTCATCGTTGCCTTTTTTCATTGGTTGCTTTTTGGTTATTGGTAGACAACAGGCTATTCTCAGTTTTAATCCAATGGTGTCAACCTGAGAAAAAGCCACTGAAAATTTATCACAACTGTGAACCTTGAACCCTGAACGAGGCCCCCGCTATCCCCCTTATCACCCAAACCGGATTCTGCGCCTCAAACCGTTGGCTCCAGGGCATGGTCCTGCTGCGGCTGATCTGCACCTGAACCACATCCGTGACCAGCCCGCTCTCTTCCATGGCCTCTATGGCGGCCTGTAAATTGGCCAGCAAAACGGTGTTGGCCACCATAACCCCTCCGGGCTGCAATCGCCGGGCGGCGGCAGTAATAATTTGGCGCAGTTGCCGGCCGCCGCCGCCGATGAAAACACGATCCGGTGCAGGAAGCCTGTTCACTCCCCGGGGGAGCACGATCTGGACGACGTCTAAATTGTAAATCCCGAAATTACGGGCATTGGCACGAATCTGCGCCACACGCGAAGCGTTCTTCTCAACAG
>JBFFHG010000294.1:0-5314 GCA_041557055.1 Desulfosarcinaceae bacterium | reverse complement strand
GTAAAAGGCTGATAGTTCACGACCGGAGGAAACGAATACGGATTACGACGGATTTCATGCCCGATTTTTTGATGAATAGACGGGTTTTCATAATGAGTTTCAGAACGACATAAATCAACCTGCTCATAACCGATGGTTATCCGTCGTCGGATATGAGCCATGAATCAACTCATAAGGAGTTCATTATGGCCAAACATTCCACCATCGACCAATGGAAAGAACTGGCATCTAAACAACTCAAAGGCAAACCTATAGAAAATTTAGACTGGCATACGGCCGAAGGCATTAAGGTCAATCCTCTTTTTACCGCGGAAGATCTGGAGGATCTGGAGCACTTGAACAGCCTTCCGGGCTTTGCTCCCTTTGTGAGGGGCCCCATGGCCACAATGTATTCCGGGCGTCCCTGGACCATTCGGCAGTATGCCGGATTTTCAACCGCAAAGGATTCCAACGCCTTTTACCGCCGCAATCTGGCGGCCGGTCAGAAGGGGCTGTCCGTGGCTTTTGACCTGGCCACCCATCGCGGCTACGACTCCGATCACCCCCGTGTCACGGGAGATGTGGGCAAAGCCGGGGTGGCCATCGATTCAATCGAGGATATGAAAATCCTCTTCGATCAGATTCCCCTGGATCAGATGTCGGTCTCCATGACCATGAACGGCGCTGTGATTCCCATCCTGGCCATGTATATTGTGGCGGCCGAAGAGCAGGGCGTTCAGTACAAGCAGCTCACCGGAACCATTCAGAACGATATCCTCAAAGAGTATCTGACCCGCAACACCTATATCTACCCGCCCGAACCCTCCATGCGGATTGTCTCCGACATTGTCGCCTTTTGCTCCCAGAACATGCCCAGGTTCAATACGGTGAGCATCAGCGGTTACCATATGATGGAGGCCGGCGCCAACTCGGTGCTGCAATTGGGTTTCACCCTGGCCGACGGGTTGGAGTATGTGCGCGCCGCGCTCAGGACGGGTCTGGATATCGACGATTTCGCCCCGCGGCTCTCCTTTTTCTTCGGCGTGGGCATGAACTTCTTCATGGAGATCGCCATGCTGCGGGCGGCCCGTTTCTTATGGCATGAGCTGGTCAGCAAATTCGAGCCCAAAGACCCGCGTTCCACCATGCTGCGCACCCATGTGCAGACCTCGGGGTGGAGTTTGACAGAGCAGGACCCTTACAACAACATTATCCGGACAACCATTGAGGCCCTGGCTGCGGTCTTGGGCGGCACCCAGTCACTGCACACCAACTCTTTTGACGAGGCTATCGGGCTGCCCACCGATTTTTCAGCCCGGATTGCCCGCAACACCCAATTGGTGATTCAGGAGGAGTCCCAGGTCTGCCATGTGGTTGATCCATTGGGCGGTTCGTATTATATTGAGGCGCTTACCGGGGCCCTGATCAAAGAGGCCCGCAAACTGATCGACGAGGTGGAACAGTTGGGCGGCATGGCCAAGGCCATTGAGACCGGCATGCCCAAGCTGCGCATCGAAGAGTCGGCCGCCCGCCGCCAGGCCCGTATCGATCAGGGGCTGGATGTGATCGTGGGCGTTAACAAATACAATGTCCAAGACGAACCGCTCAAAGATCTGCTGGAGGTTCCTGAAACCGTCCGTCAGGAACAGGTCGACCGGCTGATGAAAATCAGAGCCGGGCGGGATGAGGTCAAAGTGCAACAGGCTTTGGCGGAATTGACCCAAACAGCCGAATCCGGAGGCAATCTATTGGCCGCGACCCTTCCGGCGGTGCGCGCCCGGGCCACGGTGGGGGAGATTTCAGATGCCATGGAAAAGGTTTTCGGGCGCTTTGTGGCCACCACCCAGTGCATCTCCGGCGTGTATGCCTCGGAATTTAAAGACCAGAGCGTTATCGAGGCCTTGCGAAAACGTTGTGATGTGTTTGTGGAGAAGCAGGGCCGCCGGCCGCGCATTCTGCTCACCAAGATGGGGCAGGACGGCCACGACCGGGGTGTCAAGGTGGTTGCCACGGCGTTCGCCGATTTTGGTTTCGATGTGGATATCAGCCCCATGTTTCAGACCCCGGAGGAGGCGGCCAAGATGGCGGTGGAGAACGATGTGCATGTGGTGGGCGCCTCCACGCTGGCGGCAGGACACAAGACGCTGGTGCCCCAGTTGATCGCGGCCCTGAAGGGTGAAGGCGCCGAGGATATCATGGTGGTGGCCGGCGGCGTGATTCCGCCCGGAGATTATGATTTTCTGCACAAGGCCGGTGTCAAGGGTGTTTTCGGACCCGGCACCTCCCTGATTCATTCAGCCAATCAGGTGCTCAATTCATTGGAGCAATAAACAGTGAAAAAAGGTCCAAGGTTTCTGGTTCAGTGCTCTGCGTTCAGCGCTTATACTATAATATAATTAAATAAAACAGGAACCCGTGGTCAGAAACCAGAACCCTTGGACCTGAATCGTCAACCGCAAACCAGGATCTTGCTTTTAATGGCTATGCAACCACTGCCTTTTTACAAGGAGGGACTTCTCAAGGGGGATCGCCGGGTTTTGGCTAAAGCAATCACCTTGATCGAAAGCCGCCATCCCGACCATCGCGAGTTGGGCCGGATTCTGGTGGAAGAGATGCTGCCTCATACAGGAAAAGCGATCCGGCTGGGTATCACCGGTGTGCCGGGGGTGGGCAAGAGCACCTTTATCGAGAGTTTCGGTATGCAACTTATTGAACTGGGGCACAGGGTGGCGGTATTGGCCGTGGACCCCAGTTCCCAGCGCAGCGGCGGCAGTATTCTGGCCGATAAAACCCGTATGGAAGAGCTTTGCAGGGCCGGGCAGGCTTTTATCCGCCCCTCGCCGTCCGGCGGCACTTTGGGCGGCGTGACCCGTATGACGCGTGAGGCTCTGCTGTTGTGCGAGGCGGCCGGTTTTGAGGTGGTTATCGTGGAGACGGTGGGGGTCGGCCAGAGCGAAACCGCCGTGGCCGGAATGGTGGATTTTTTTCTGATTTTGATGATTACAGGCGCCGGCGATGATCTTCAGGGGATCAAGAAAGGCATCTTGGAGCTTGCGGATGCCGTGGCCATCAACAAGGCCGACGGTGACAATTTACAGCGGGCCGAAAAGTTTTGCAAAGAGATGGAGATGGCCCTGCATTTGATGCAGCCCCCATCGCCTGTCTGGAGCCCGCCGGTACTGACGTGCAGCGCCAAGACCCGTTCAGGGTTAATGACGATTTGGCAGACCGTTAAAGATCATCATCAGCGCATGGAACGCGGTGGTGAGCTGGCGGTCAAACGCAAAAGTCAGTCCCTGGAGTGGATGTGGTCCCTGATTCATGATGGGCTTGAAGATCGGTTTCACCGTCATCCCGAAGTTCGCCGCACCCTGGCCCGCACCCTGGCTATGGTCAGGCAGGGGGAGATCGGACCTTCGAGCGCAGCCCGGCGGCTTCTTTTTTTGCTTGACAATGGCTGACCGTCAGATCAAAAATACCTACTTTTTAAGGTTATATACGGGCCATGTCCGGCGTTTTCTGACTTGTGGACGCTTCAACCGCTAAAAGCGATGCAAGAGCGATTATAATTAATTCGGAGAGGGGAAAGGAATTAACAATGGGTAAAGTGGAAGAAAAAATTAAAGCGCTCAAAGAAAAGGAAGCCAGGATCCTTGAAATGGGCGGTGCCAAGCTGGTGGCCAAACAGAAGGAAAAGGGCCGCCTGACCGCCAGGGAGCGATTGAATGTATTGTTTGACAAGGGCACGTTTCGAGAGCTTGATATGTTTGTGACGCACCGTTGCGTCAATTTCAATATGGATTCGGTGGAGATCCCTTCCGACGGCGTAATCACCGGCCATGGCCTGGTGGAGGGCCGCCCGGTGTTCGCTTTCTCCCAGGATTTCACGGCCCGGGCCGGAAGCCTGGGGGAGATGCACGCCAAAAAGATCTGCAAGGTGATGGATTTGGCGCTTAAGGCCGGGGTCCCTTGTGTCGGTTTGAACGATTCGGGCGGCGCCCGAATCCAGGAGGGGGTGGATGCGCTCTCAGGATTCGGCCAGATTTTCTACCGCAACTCCATTTCTTCGGGGGTCATCCCTCAAATATCGGCCATTATGGGGCCCACCGCGGGCGGCGCGGTCTACAGCCCGGCCATGACCGATTATATCTTCATGGTCAAAGATACCAGCTACATGTTTATCACCGGTCCGGAAGTCATTAAATCGGTGACCGGCGAAGAGATCTCCTTTGAGGATCTTGGCGGCGCCATGGCTCACAATGAGAAGAGCGGTGTGGCGCACTTTGCCTGCGAAAGCGACCAAGACGCCATCGAGCAGATCAAAAAGTTGCTTTCTTACCTGCCGGCCAACAATATGGAAGATCCGCCCGTGGTGGACACCGGCGATGATCCCAAACGGACCGACCCGGCCCTGGACGCCATCATTCCGGACAATCCCAATCAGTCCTACGATATGAAAAGTGTCATTGCCGCCATCGTGGACAACGGTGAGATTTTCGAACCCCATCAATATTTCGCCAAGAACATCCTGGTATGTTTCGCGCGCCTCAACGGCCGGACCATCGGCATCATCGCCAACCAGCCCATGCAAATGGCCGGCTGCCTCGATGTGGATGCATCGGACAAGGCCACCCGTTTTATTCGTTTCTGCGATGCCTTCAACATTCCCATGCTGACCATCGCCGACGTGCCCGGCTACCTGCCCGGCAGCAATCAGGAGTGGGGCGGCATCATCCGCCATGGCGCCAAGTTGTTGTGGTGTTACTCGGAAGCCACCGTGCCAAAGATGCTGCTGGTTACCCGCAAGGACTACGGCGGGTCCTACCTGGCCATGTGTTCCAAGGATCTGGGCGCGGACATGGCTTTTGCCTGGCCGACCGCTGAAATCGCCGTCATGGGGGCCCAGGGGGCCGCCAATATCATCCATCGCAAGGAGATCAAATCGGCCGCCAATCCCAAGGCCAAACGGATGGAGAAGATTCAGGAGTATGAAGATCTTTTCTCCAATCCTTACTGCGCCGCCAGCCGCGGCTATATCGACGCCATCATTCAACCCAGCGAGACACGGCCCCGCTTGATCGAAGCCCTTGAAATCATGTGCGCCAAACGGGAATTGCGTCCGCCCAAAAAACACGGCAACATACCGATGTAGAAGTCATTATCGCTAACAGAAAAAGTAATGGGTGAACCAATGGGAAATATGGAGAAAAAAATGGGTGCTGCTTTAGCCGCGGTAAACGCCTATATGCAGCAAGAGCAGGAAGCCTATGCCGAATCGTTGGCAGCCGCCATGGAACCCCCCAAGCCGCCGGTGATCAAGCTGAACCTGTGGGGC
>JBFFHG010000293.1:0-5324 GCA_041557055.1 Desulfosarcinaceae bacterium | reverse complement strand
GGCAGCGGCAATATCGGCGCCACAAACGTGCGTCGCGCCGCCGGGACAAAATGGGTGATCGTCGCCCTGACCTGCGACACCCTTAAAGGTTTTGCCCCGACCCTGGGAGCGGTTTATGTTTGCGGCCCCTCACAGTGGCAATGGTTGCCGGCCGTCACGGCCCTGGCGGCTGTCTGCGGACATATGTTCCCCCTCTATATGGGTTTCAAACCCAGCGGCAAGGGGGTTGCCACCGCCATGGGCGCATTGTTGGTCCCGGCACCTTGGGCCTGCTTTTGGGCCATCACGGCCTTTCTCGTTGCAGTCAGATTGACACGGCGCGTATCCGTGGGATCTTTGGCCGGCACACTCCTGCTCCCGCCGGTCGTCTGGTTCTCCCGCCGAGACCCGTTTCTAACCGCTGCCGCCTTGATCATCATGTCCCTGATCCTGGCTCGCCACAAGGAGAATCTTCAAAGATTGGCCAATGGGACTGAGCCGGTTTTGGGCAACACCCAATCAAAATGATTTGAAATTTCAGCGCGAACAATGTTCGGTATTTGATATTCAGGGGCACAACAGCGCCAGAACACCGGACAGGACGAAAAGGCTTTCCACTCGAAACTCCATGCGCATCCCCGGCAACATGTTCCCGCGCTCATGGGACGAGACGATCATGAGCAGCAGCAGCAGCGGGATAACCAGGGCATATGCCAGCGGCGTTATGATTCCCACAACAGCAGCCAGCAGCAGTACGATCACTTCGGCCGTCAACAGGCCCTTTAATAGTTTAAACGCCCGTTTGGGCCCGATCAAAATGGGAATGGTCTCCTTGCCGACAATGCGATCGCCCTGGACATCCAGAATATCAAAAAAAGCGGTACGGCAGAACACAAAGCCGGCGGCCCACAGAAAGGCGCAAATTCCCGACCACATCCCGCTCTTTTGGGCGGCCAGGGCCGGCAGAGCGGCTGTCACCCCCCCCCAAGCCAGGGCAATCAGAATTGTCTTGGAGCCGGGAAAAGACCGAATGGAACGAAACTGGGGCTTGGGCACCAGCCGGTAAGGCACAATGCGCAGATTGTAGGTAAGCCCCAAAAAACTCATAAAAAGCAGACTCCAGAAAGGCAAAGGCCCCATATAATAAGCGGCCACAAGTCCTAATGCACCTGCGGCCACCGCCATAACGATCAATGATTTTTTAAAGCGAGAGTAGAATTGGGCACGGTCCGGATCGTTGTATTTGTTTTCCGCCCGGCCCGTAAGATGATTCAGAATATGCATGGAGATCACATAGAGGATGGCCACGGCCACGGCCGGATAGAATGTCGGCAAGCCCTGAAGTTTAATGGCGGCATAGGCCAGACATCCGGCCCCCATGGCCACATAGATATTGGTCAGCAACAAATAGCGCTGCAATTTGAGCCAAAAGGATCGCCACCCCCGCCCCCGTTTGATAGGCACCTGCTCAACCATCCGCAGGACACGTTTGATAATCCAACTGGGCGTGGAAGCGCCCGCCGTTATCCCCAGATTCTTTACCCGCGCCAGCGCTTCGGCATCCAGCTCGGATTCGGTTTCAATATGGTAGGCCGGTTTGCCTGCGGCTTTGACAATGGCAGCCAGTCTTTGGGTGTTGCCGCTGTTTTTGCCGCCCACCACCACCACGGCATCCACTTCGCTGGCGATTCGACGCACCTCGACCTGACGCTTTTCAGTGGAATCGCAAATGGTGTTGAAAATCTTGTAGTGGGGCCGCTCCCGAGCAGCCCACACCGTAATATACTCGTACGCCCTAAGGTTCTGGGTGGTCTGGGCAACAATTATGGCATGCGCAAATTCCGGCAAGGCCTTCAAGGCATCCAACGAAGCAACCACATGCTTGTGTTCACCGGCATAGCCCAGCAGCCCCACGACCTCAGGATGGTCCTCATCGCCGACAATAATCACCGCGTATCCCTTGTGGGCGTGCTTCTTAATAATGGACTGGACCTTGATCACCCGAGGACAGGTGGCGTTGATCACCTTGAATCCGGCCTCTTTCAGGCGTTGCCGGATGATCGGGGGAACGCCATGGGCGCGCACCAGAACGGTGCCGGCGCCCTGTTCGGGAATCTCTTCCAGAATGGCGACCCCCTTTTCAGCAAAAAGGGCCAGCACCTGGGGATTGTGAATAAGGGGGCCGAAGGTATAGATCGGTTCCGGATATTGGGTGGGCGCGTCCAGAGCCAGTTCAACGGCCCGGCGCACGCCCATACAGAACCCGGCGGTTTTTGCAACAATGATCTTCATGGGGCGCTAAAATGAAAATCGACCAACTCACAGTCTCAGTAAAATTTTGTGGTCCACCAGGGAAAGGCACTCGATATGGGCTTGGATATACTTTTGCTCGCCGAAAATGTTGACCAGTCGAAGGCCGCCCGCCTCCGGTTCCACCTTATCCACCGATTCCATTATCAAGCGTTCTTCACAACCTTCAACCAAATAGGCATTTGCTTCGCACATATTCCTTTTCCTTTAAAATATAAGGGCAATAGAATCCATTCAGGCAGTTTCCAAAGTCATAATAATACTTTTAAGATGGATGTCCACCAAGGCGTCCACCAAATGGGGCAATGGATCTCTGGAAGCTCCCACCACGGCAACGTTTTCCTGACTCAACGGAAGCAGGATCTTGGGTGCCGGACTGGAAGCAACGGCAGTCGCCATGGGAGGGGTTACCTCCCCCATCATGGCATGGGCCAGCACGATCCCCAGGGCACCGACAATGATATCGGCCTGGCGGACCGTCTGAACAATCGCGTTTTCACCGGTGGCCCCCCGGTTGGCCTTGGCTTTGAGCATCTGGGCGGTGGCGATGGCGTTGGTTCCCAAAGCAAGAATCTCAACGGTTTCACCAAAAACGGATTTGAGTTTTTTAATGATCACGCTACCGATACCGCCCCCCTGGCCATCTATGACGCAAATTTTTTTCCTCATATTTTTGCGATCCGCTTATCCATCTTACGCTTGCTTTTGGGCATACGCCGGGATGGCCCCTTTTTCTTGGTGGTCGGCTTCCATCCCGGATACGCATCCACCGCCCCCATTGCCTTCTGATCGAGATACTTGGCCATCATCAGCCGCTCTTCAAACTCGGGTGCGCTGATCACGGCCGATCCCACGGATAGTGCCCAACGCACAATATCACCGTCCGATGTAACCACCAACAATTTTTGCCTTTCACGGGCCGCAATGCGTTTGATGACGGTGTCCGCCAACTCGCCCGGTCCGGAAAAACGCATCTCGATCCCTTTTATGCGATCTCTGCGAAGCATGCCCAAAGGCGCTGCAGCACCGTCGAATACAACCGTAATGGCATATCGCTTGACCTTCTTATAAGCGGCCAGGGCATCCACCAGCGCTTCCCTGCCAGCCTGCAAATCGTGTTGGTCCATTGTGCTGAAGCGTCGTGACTGGCGAATGAGATTATAACCATCGATAACAATATGGAGGTTCATGGATACAAAGAATTTGGGGCCACAGGGTGTGTTTGTTTGGCCCGCAAATAAAGGCGCCTTTCCGTACTATGTCATTTCGTTGAACAATTCCAGCAATCGGTTCAGGTCATCATCACCATAAAATTCAATTTCAAGCTTGCCCTTCTTGCCGCGCCGCTTGATCTGCACCTTGGTGCCGAAACGTCGCGAGAGATTTTCAGCCAGGCCGGCCAGGTGGCGCTCTTCGGTTCCGTTCTTTTTGCGCTCCACCACCTCAGCCGCATTTCGAAGGCGCTTGACCAGATCCTCGGTTTGGCGCACCGACAACGACTTTCGAATAATGGCCCGCCAAGCCGCGCTTTGTTGGGTCGGGGTGTCCGCTCCCAATAGCGCCCGGGCATGCCCCATGCTCAACTGGCCGTCGTTAATGCTCCCTTTAATGGGATCGGGCAACTGCCGCAGGCGTAAAAAATTGGCGATGGCCGACCGGCTTTTGCCGACCCGCAACGAGGCCTGCTCCTGGGTCAATCCGAATTCGATGATCAGCCGATGATAGGCTTCCGCCTCTTCAAGGGGATTGAGGTTTTCGCGTTGAATATTTTCAACAATGGCCATCTCCAACATTTCCCCGTCGGAAACGTCCTTAACGACCACGGGGACCTTATCCAGCCCGGCCATCTTGGCCGCCCGCAACCGCCGTTCACCGGCCACCAGTTCGTACCCCATATCCAGTTTTCGGACCAGAATCGGCTGCAAAACCCCCTGGCTGCGAATGGATTCACTCAACTGAGACAGCTCTTCGGGGGCAAAATTGGAGCGGGGCTGATAACGGTTGGGTTGGATCAGATGGATATTGCATTCCAGATAAGCTTTGTCAGCGGCCGAAGCATCACCGGAATCCGCCGGACCGGTCTCCGGAATCAGGGCGCCAAGCCCTCTTCCCAAAGCCAGTTTTTTGCGCTTTTTTGTTCCGGTTTCATTTGTGGATTGCAAAATGCTCATCGTCTTTCCCTAATCCCGCATTCTGGGTTGAAAGTATGGTACCGGCGAAACGCTCTGTTTCTGCACGCGATCATTCAAGGGTGCGGCGGCCCAAAGGCCCTCTTCTCCCCGCAATATGCAATGTCAGTTGGCGCTGAAACTCCCGATCAGTTCCCGGGCCAGCGCAAAATAGCTCTGAGAACCGACTGATGCGGCATCATAAAGCAGAATCGGTTTGCCAAAGCTAGGCGACTCCCCCAATCGAACATTGCGCGGAATGATGGTATTAAACACAAGCTCCTTGAAATGGGCCGCTGCATCCTCCGCCACCTGCTGGGACAAATTGGTGCGTTTGTCGTACATGGTCAGCAAGATGCCGGCGATCTGCAAATGGGGATTAAAACTGCCTCGAATGCGGTTAAACGTCTGAATAAGCTGGCTAAGTCCCTCCAGCGCATAGAATTCACACTGCAGGGGAATCAGCAACGCGTTGGCCGCTGTCATGGCGTTGACGGTCAACAGGCTGAGTGACGGAGGGCAATCGATCAGGATATAGTCGTAATTTTCGGCCACCGGTGCAATGAGCCGTCTAAGGGCATTTTCCCGGTCGGGGTGATCCATCATTTCAATATCAAAGCCGATCAGCTCCACCCGTGATGGCAGCACCTTGAGGGCTTCGATCTGAGAATCGACAATGAGGCTCTGCGCATCGACCTCCCCGATCAACCCGTGATACAGGGTTTTCTTAAGCCGAATTTTGTCCAGCCCGATACCCGTGGTGGCATTGGCCTGGGGATCACAATCGACCAGCAGGGTCTTTTGTTCGCAAATCGCCAATGCCGCTGCCAGATTTACTGCCGTGGTGGTCTTACCAACGCCCCCTTT
>JBFFHG010000292.1:0-5335 GCA_041557055.1 Desulfosarcinaceae bacterium | reverse complement strand
TGATCTGAATTTTTGCCGTTTCATCGTAAATTCTGACGTCCAGTTTTGCTTTTTCGAACGGTATCTGTTCTACAAGGGCGGCCATGGTTTCCTGGTCGGCCCAATCTTCCTGCAGGGAATCCGACTCCGAATCCAGACGGTCTTTGACCAGAACGGCCATGGCCAGATGAATGCCGGAGGTGGCCATTTCATCCAAGGTGATCCGATCACGCATCGCGGCCGCATTCAGCAAATTGGTGCGTTCATTGATGTGCAACTCCAAAGCGGCCGTTGCGACCAGAAGAACCACTGCCACGGCCATGACAACGGCCATCCCCTGTTGGGCTTGACGGGGTTTTGCGCAACACACCCACAGGCTGCGGAACAGAGTGAAAAATTGGAATTTTCCAGAGGCCATAGCAGTTACCTTTTCACCGGTTCGTAACGGTATACCGGCAGGCTGATCTGGGTGCCAAAAACATGCGGCGACGTTTCATCTCCGATGGCAAGTTTAATGCCGATTGCCCGCGGCGTCCCATACTCCACATCGTCTGATTGGGAATCCCACTCTTCATGTTCACGGCCGTCGGCATCATAGTAGGTCAATGAAAAATCCCGGACTTGCTCGCATAAAATCGGGTCCCCGTCACTCTCTTCAAATTCGGGATAAGGGTAAAGGGTATCTGCCCGCCTAAGGACAAATTCGTCATCGGCGGTCTGTTGAACGTAATAAACCAGTTGGGCGATACCCTCGCGGGCATCATGGTTGAGAGGCAGGTGGGCCATGGAGGTGAAACGCAGCCATGCAAAGGCGTGGCCGGCCACGTTGCGGGTCTCGCCCTTGATTAGGTAGATATCGGGTTTTTCATCCATTAGATCCGGAGGCTTATAGCGAGGGTAGGGCATGGCGTGCAGAGATTTGAGATCGGCGGCCATACGGTTCAAAGAGGCGCTGCCCATTTCAAACAGATCGCTGCTGATATTGATGTGATCCGCATTGGAAAAGAGTCCGTCAAAAGCGCTCAACGCCAAAGAGATCACTATGGCCAGGATAAAAATGGCTGTCAGGATCTCTATTAAGGTGAATCCGGGCGCCTTAAGCAAAAATTTATTTTTGCGCCGGCCCCTAATCCACAAAAAAGCGGTAGGTGCGCAATGGGTAGCTGTTCTCTTCATTTTGGGACACTGTAAGGTTAATGACGGCCAAATGGTGTTTGTTCTCGGTGATTAAATCACTGGGCAGATCCTCAATGGCCAGGGTCCAGCCATATCCCGGATAATCTTCACCGAAATCGCCGGAGCCGCTGGTTATATCTTTAAAATCCTGGCGTTCGATCTCGGATAATTTGGCCCGTGCCAGTTGGGGCGCCAAGCTATAGAACCGGGCATCGGCGCTCATCATCATGGTTTGGCTTTGCAATCTGTAGATACTGGTCAGGGCGATCGCCAGCACCGCCAGGGCCACCATCACTTCAAGCAAGGTAAAACCGTGAAGAGCGGTCCGCTTTTTATGGTTATGGGTTAAAATTCGATCCATTCTTCGAAATATTTTACTTTGGGCAGCAAGGGTTCCACCGAATAGGAGAAACGTTCGGCACTGTCGGTTTCAAGATGGATCAACACCTGGTCTGAATAACCGGCCGGATAGAACTTCACTTCGGTGGTTCCGCTGCGGATGGGTTCCTGGTTGGGGAATCGGACATCCACAAACCTTATGGCGCCTGGCAGGGGCATGGCCTTTTTAGATGCAGCCTCCAGGGCCTCCGCGCTCATTTCATCGTCAACCAGCCACATGCGATTGTTGCTCAGGTCGATGACCAGTCCCTGGGTCTTTTGTTTCTGGATTGCCAAGGAGCGCAGGGAACGCACCGTGTTGATCATCCGGCGGGACAGCTTTTTGACCGGATCTTGAAAAGGGCCGCCGTCAAACCGGGGAATGGCTACGGCCAGTATGATACTGATCAGCAACATAACCACCATCAGTTCGATCAGCGTGAATCCGCTTTCTGGTCTGTCAACCTTATAGGAGCTGTTCATTATTGTTTCTGTATGGCCCAAATCGATGGCGGTCAATTATTTGCACACAAGGGGGGGGAGATGGCGGCATTGGCCCCTCAAGGCTCTGAGCGAGCCGGTCACGCTCGGGCCGGGCAGGATTAATCCGTCTCCCAACTGTTGATATCTTTGTTGACACCTTCGCCGCCGGTGACGCCGTCGGCGCCGTAGGAGGTGATGTCGAAATCGGCGTTAGCGCCCGGGCTCAGATAGGTGTAATCGTTGCCCCAGGGATCTTTAGGGATCTGCTTTTTGGCCAGATATCCGCCCTTTTTCCATTTTTTAGGGATGTTGCCGCTTTGGGGTTGAACCACCAACGCCTCCAGCCCCTGTTCGGTGGTCGGATATTGATCATTGTCTATCTTGTACATTTTTAAGGCCGAACTCAGGTTCTCTATTTGGACGCGTGCTTTGGTTTGCTTGGCTTCATCCGTATGGCCAAACAAGCGGGGGCCGACAATACCGGCCAATAAGCCCAATATCAGCATGACCACCAACAGCTCGATAAGGGTAAACCCCTGGTTTTTTCTAATAAAATCGTTCACAAGCTTTTGCATGAATCCTCCATGATGCTATGCTTTGGGTTCAATTAACCAAAAGAATATACGTTGATTCAAAGTAACTTTCAACCGTCATCTGGCAGCGATGCCCCATGCTCCATATCAGCTTACTAAAGTGCGCATTTCCAGTATGGGCAGAAAGATCGACAGAATGATAAAAAGCACCACGCAGGCCATGAGCAGCACCATCACAGGTTCGAGCAGGGCGGTCATGCGCATGATGGATGTCTCCACTTCCCGCTCGAACACATCGGCCACTTTGTTGAGCATCTCCTCCAGGTTGCCGCTTTGTTCGCCCACCTGAATCATTTGAATGGCCATGGGCGGGAATACGCTTCCGGCATCCAGCGTTTTGCTTAAAGCAATGCCTTTCCCCACTTCCGTGCCGGCGTTTTCCACCACTTCGGCGATGATCACGTTTCCCACAACATTTTTTACAATTCCCATGGCAGGCAGCATGGAGACACCGTTATCCAGCAGGGAGCCTAGTGTGCGTGTGAATCTGGCGGCGGCCAGCTTGCAGGCCAGGGGGCCGGCCATGGGCAGAGAGAGAATTTTTTGATCCAGCCATCTTCGGCCCTTGACACTTTTACGCAACGTGCGGATGCCAAGCAGCCCGCCGAAAAACAGGATGGCCAGAACCCACCAGTAAGTTTTGAAAATTTCACTGGTCCCGATCATAATTTGGGTCGGCAACGGCAGTTCCTGGCTCATGTCCTTAAAAATCGATGTGATATTGGGAATAACATAGATAAAGAGAAAACACAGGATCAATAATCCAACGAACATGATCAGCAGGGGATAGATCATGGCGGTGACAACGCGGCTGTTGAGTTCCTGCTGTTTTTCCATGATGTCGGCCAGCCGGTTGAGGACGATCTCAAGGGTGCCGGAGGTTTCGCCCACCCGCACCATGTTGATGTAGATACCGGAAAAGACGGCCGGGAAATGGCTCAAGGCGTCAGCAAAGCTGCTGCCCTCCACCACGCCGTCCTTGACCTTGGCCACCATTTTTTTGAGGGCCGGGCTGGGAAATTGAGCCATCAAGGCGTCCATGGCTGAAACCAGGGGGAAACCGGCGCCTATCAACGTGGCCATCTGGCGGGTCATTATGGCGACTTCGGCCGGGCGCACCTTTGAAAAATAGTCCTTCAGGGACAAGGCGCGCCCCTCGCTCTTATCCGCAGCGCCGTTTTGGACTTCGCGCAGGGTCACCGGGAAATACCCGGCGCTTCGAATTTTTTGGCGCGCCGCTACGGAACCGTCGGCATCGATGATTCCTGAGACAGATTTGCCTTTGGCGTCCAGGGCAGTATAGTCATATACCGGCATGTTTGTCCGTCCACTTTAAAGTTTGAAGCCACTTCAGGATAGATCAGAACGTTTGGTTAAAGCCGCTGCAAAGAAACCATCCATCTTGTGCAGATAAGGAATTGTCTTTAAAAACCCCCGGGGTGTCAACAGCGGATGGTCATTGCCGATGCCCTCCAAGTGGATAGGATGTATACCAAACTTTGGATGTTTTTGCAAAAATTCATCCACAACCCGTTCATTTTCTTCCGGTTCCAAGCTACAGACGGCATAAAGGAGAACCCCGTTGGTTTTCAGGTGCCGGGCGGCGGTCTCTATCATGGCGAGCTGTCTTTTACCGTTGTTTTGAATATCGCCAAGGGTTACCCGCCATTTGCCGTCAGGGTTTTTTTGTAAAACGCCCAGACCGGAACAGGGGGCATCGACCAGAATGCGATCAAATTTTTCAGTTTGAAATTCCTTTCCGGGGGCGGTCAGATCCAGATGGGCGCCTTGAACGATGGTGATCCCCAGGCGCGTCATCTCGGCATCGAGCTGTTTGAGTTTGTCTGCACGGAGATCTGTGGCAAAGATTTGACCCCGGTTGGTCATGAGCTGAGCCAGATGCGCGGTTTTGGTGCCCAGGCCGGCGCAAGCATCCCAGACCCTTTGGCCTGGTTGAGGCGCCAGACAGTGGCTGATGATCTGGGCCGCTTCGCTTTGAATCTGGAACCAACCATTTTGAAAGGCGTGCCACCGGGGCAGCGGCCGGCTGAGATGTTCGAAGCAGAGACCTTCCGGACTGTACGGTGTCTCCTGTATTGATTCGGCTTCGCAGGCAATGGCCTCTTTGAGCTCTTTGCGGCAAGCCTTTAACGTGTTGGTGCGGACCGTGATGTTCGGCACCATATTGATGGCCTGACAAAACCGGTCCGTTGTTTCCCTGCCCCAGCGACCGATCCAACGATTGATCAACCAAAGGGGAACGGCGTGTGTAATTGATAGAAAACCTTCGGGATCTTTGGTCACATCCGGCCAGTCCAACTGATCGGTTCGCCGGATAGCCTGGCGGAGCAGGCCGTTGACAAATCCGGCGGCCCATGGCCGGCCGATTTTTTTGGCCAGTTCAACCGAGGTGTTGACCGCTGCCGATGCTGGAATTCGCTGTAGAAACAACAACTGAAAAACCCCCAGACGCAAGATGATTCGGACCACGGGGTCCATTTTTATATTGCGGGCGGCCAATTTGTCTATGATCCAGTCCAAACGGATCTGCCAGCGCAAAACCCCGTAAACAAGGGCATGGACCAGGGCGCGATCGAAACGGTTCAGACGCTGGATCTGACCGTTGGCGCTGTTCAATAAATGGTCCAGGGTGTGGCGCCCATCCTGGATCTGGCTCAGAAGATTGGCTGCGATGGTGCGTGCTTGGCTCATAATGTCCTGCAAGG
>JBFFHG010000291.1:0-5336 GCA_041557055.1 Desulfosarcinaceae bacterium | reverse complement strand
GTTCCGTCCAGATCGATCATGGCGCGATCCAGCGCCATTTGATTTGCGGCATCCATTCCCGTGACGGCCTTGGCAATGGTGGTGTTTACGTTTTGCACCGCCGTCACCACGCCTTTGCCGCCATAACGTTTGGCGCGTGTGTTGCGCAATTCAAGCGCCTCGCGGGTACCGGTGGATGCCCCTGAAGGAACGGCTGCGCGGCCAGTGGCGCCGCAAGCTAAAGTGATATCCACTTCCACGGTGGGATTGCCCCGTGAATCAATGATCTCTCGTCCTTTTACATCAACAATCTGTGTCATCATATCCCCCTAATAATGGATTATTCCAAAGTATCATTTGGCAAATATTAAATTTGGAGACACGGTATCTCCTTTATTAATGGTCTCTGGGATGGGTGTTGCGTGGCAAAACAGCAGTCGAATTCGGTCTTTGCATCAGCGGCTTGCGGCATCAGCAAGCCAAGCAGAGCAATCGCATGCGGCAAATTTGTAATTAGTGTCCATTGATTATGAACCTGGCGCCCAATTTTAGATTTTAGGTCCAAAGTCAAGTTTTAAGCAAATATATTGTATCGAATTCTAAAAAACCAAACAGCCCCATCCGCCACTTAAAACTCAAAACATAGAGCCCCAATATCTTTTCGTGATACGCAAAAAGCACCGCCGTTTGATTTCAATCGGCAATGGGAATTGCGGCATGCGAGCGTCCTGTCCAACCAGGCTTGCAGCTTGACAATTTTTGCGCGCATGTTACTCTGCCCACTAGATGTTGTCAAGAAGATGGGCAACTTTTTAAGGCAGTTACTTAAGTTTATCAGGCACAATCCGATACCTTAAGAGAGGATCGGAGGAGCAAGGATTGCATGAATTATGGAAGGCAAAAATCAGTATCAGGAAGGCCATTTGTTTATCGCCGCGGTCAGAGTTCTGGAATATTGCCATGGTGCGCCGCCCACCCTGGGCCAAATCGCCGAAATGCTGAAATTCTCCGTAGAACAAACCGGCTGGATCAGTCGCCGGCTCCATGAAGCCGGCATCATAAAAATGGTGGAAAGCGCCTTTGGCGACCGCTGGGGAATTGACGATCACCTCAAGCTCGAAGAGTTGCCCCGGGAGATGGAATCCAGCCAAATGGATGAAGCCCTCAAGCAATTCAAGGCCGAAAAGAACAAACTCGCCCTGAAGGTGGAATCCATTAAAGAACAGCAAGCCAAAAAACAAAAGGATCTCTTTTCCGAAATCGAGAAAAAGCTTAAACAGGATCTGAATAAAAAATAAAACCTGAAACAAATGTGTCAGATTTTTGCGGCCTCACACTCAAAGGGGAGTCCTCTTGATGATCAATAAACCTCAGATGCAGAGATTTGACATTGATGAAGCCGGCTTCACCCTGATCGAAATGGCCATCGTCGTGGTCATCGCCGGCATTATCATCTCCATTGTGGCAACCGTGCTGCCCGCCCTGGTCAACTCTTCCAAAATAAAAAAAGCCGAGGCTATTCTGGAGAGGGCTGATTACGCCATTCAAGGCTATATTGCCGCCAATGGCCGCTGCCCCTGCCCCGATTCAAGCGGTGACGGTCTGGAAAATCGCACCACCGGTGCAAACCCGCCTTCGGACGACGCATGCGCCGCCTATGTGGGAGATATCCCCTATGCCACCCTGGGTCTCAGTTCAGGACTGGATGTCTGGCAAAACACCATCCGGTATGGTGTATACGAGGATATGATCCGAACGGCCCAAACCAATTTGTGCGCCCAGTTGCCGTGCAGCCTCTGTTTGTCGGATTTTGTCAGCAACCCCGATACGACCTGGCTGAGGACCAGCGACGGCGGCAATGATTCCAATGTCGCCTATGTCATCGCCAGTGGCGGCGCAAAGGATCTGGACGGCGACGGCAGTTTTTTCGACGGCCGCAACGCCGGCGCACCGACCACTTTCATATTTGAAACACCGGACCGCATTAACAACACCAATTACGACGACCTGGTGCGGGCTGGCGCCTTGACCTATCTGCAAGGCCGCCTTTGCTCAGGTGGCGGCACCACCCAAAGCACGGCCGGCGAAAACACATATACCAATGGTTGCGGCAACTCAGTCGATGATGACGGAGACGGCTATGTGGACTGCCTGGACCAGGACTGTTTCAACGTCCCGCCGTGCGGGACCGGCGGCACCAATGTGGTCATCACCACCGCATCCCTGCCCTCCGGCGTTATCAACGAAACCTATTCGGCAACCCTTCAAGCCACCGGCGGAATCGCCCCATATAATTGGGACCTGACCGCTAACGGCGGACTCAGCAAGCTTTTTTTGCACACCTATACCGGCCAGTTGTCCGGAAGCCTGGATCAATGCCCGGGCCCCCATAATGTTACTGTCCAAGTCAGCGACACGACACCGGCATCGGACAGCGGCCCCCGAACCGACACCAGATCATTTAGCATTGCCATAACCACCAATCTCTCGATTTCCCGCACCAGCGGCAGCGGTGCCAACATCGATTGGACCAGCGCCACCCAGCAGGAGACCTTCCAGGCCAACGGCGGCCACCTGGGAGATATCATTTGGAGCCTGGACACAGGCGGCGCCAACGGATTTACCGTTGCAACCAACGGCAGCAGCAACTGCACGATTAAAAAAAATGGTGAAACCACCACCGGCACCGGCCCCTACACCTTTGTTTTGACTGGCACGGATGCATCATGTCCAACCAATTCGGCCCAAACCACCTTTATCGTCACCGTTCCGGGCACCGGCACCGGCGCTGCAGCCCCCTACACAGTGGGCATGCAAGCCGAATGGCGCTTGGACGAATGCACAACCTGGGATGGGGTGAGTTTTGATGTGGAAGACAACCTGGGCAATACCCTGCACTATGGACGCCGGATCGGCAATGTTTCCGGCGCGTCCAGCGGCAGGATTTGCCGGGCGGCCGCCTTTGACGGCACCTCCGCCCGGATTGTCAGTGATGTGCTCACCGGAACCGATATCATGGCCTTTGGCGATCAGGTGACCCTGGCCTGCTGGTTTAAATCCCCCGGCGGAGGCGGCGCCAACCCGCGGCTTATCGAATTTTCAGATGCCGTCGGCAGTTACAACTGGAGCACGGCCCTGGCGTACGACCCCGACGGTTCATTAAGGGCCTGGGTGACCAGCGCAGCCGGTGTCCGCGGCGGAACCATTGACTATGCCACCGAACTTTATAACGATAATCAGTGGCATCATGCGGTCTATACCTATAGCGCGGCCAACGGCGGCCAACTCTATGTGGATGGCGCCCTTAAACAAAACCGGACCAACAACCCCACCGGCGATATTCATGATGCCGCAACCTTTGTCATCGGAGGATATTACCCCGACAGCAACAACGGCTTCCTGGGTCTTATTGATGAAGCGGCCGTTTTTCAACGCGAACTCATTGCGGCTGAAGTGGTGCAGCTTTACGAAGCCACCCGCAGCAGTTGCCCGGGCAGTTGCTACACGGCTCCGGTGGCCGAGTACCGGATGGAAAACGCACCTTGGAGCGGCATGATTGACGAAGTGCTGGATACGGGTTCAGGCGGCAGCAACGGCATGGCAGCAACGGCCGGCAGCAATGCCGCCCTGCCCACCCAAACCGATACCAGCGGCGGCAGAGTCTGCCGTTCCGCCGTATTCAGCCGCATCAATACAACAGACGGCAGCACCTTGGACAGCACAAGCGGCGCCTATCTCGATTTCGGCGATCCGTCCGACGGCGATCTGGACCCCAATACCCGGCCCTGGACGATTAATGCATGGATTTACTGGGATGGCACCGCCGGGGAAAACATTATTTACAACAAAGAGAATCTGTATGAAGCCCGCGTATCAAACGGTTATGTCCACTACGCCTGGCAACCCCATTGGTACTGGGACGGCGACTCAAGTTTCCCGGTTACCGCCAATACCTGGTCCCATGTCACCGTGACCTACGATGGCAGTGAACAGATTTTGTTCAAAGACGGCGTCCAGGTCTATCGCCGCGATCAAACCGGCGCCATGGGCGGCAACAGCTCCAAACTGCTGATCGGCGCCCGTGGCAGCAACACCCCGCGCAATTTTTTCGGCGGCATGATCGACGAGGTTAAACTCTATGACCGGGCCTTGAGCCAAAGCGAAATTCTGGCCATCGTCAATGAAACCCGCACCTGCCCGTGAACTGTCTTTTATAGAAAATTCATCAGGTTGAAATCTGGCTGACTAGGTCGTAAACCGGCAGCAAGAGCGCGATGATGATGACCGCGAAAAAAACGCCGGCCACAATGAGAACCAGGGGTTCGAGCAACTTTCCCAGTGACGCCACCAGCACGCTGAGCTTTTGGCGATACTCGCCGGCCACGTAATCGAGTTGTTCGGTCAGTGAACCGCTCATCTCCCCCACGTTGATCATGCGAACCACAAAGGCGGGAAAGACGCCGGCATCTTTAAAACTGTCTGAAATCCCCTCCCCGCGGGATATGCCGTCGCGAACTTTGACCAGCTTATCACGATAGAATTCGTTGCGTAACGAGTCGATGATTATCTGAAAGGATTGAAGGATGTCGATGCCGGCGTTAAGCAGCATGGAAAAGTACTCGGTTATAAAGGCCAGATTGGAAGCTGAAACCAAGGTCCGCGCCAGGGGCAGCCTGAGAAGGCATGTATCGGTAAATCGTTTGAAACTTCGATTACTTTTTCGCCCGGCCTGCATCAGCATAACAATGACGATGGCCGCCAGGATCACAATGGCCAGGTGTTGCCGCGTAAATTCGGATATGGCGATTAAAAACAGGGTGATCGGGGGTAACACAACATCCATCTCTTTAAACAGGGTCACAATCTTTGGCATCACATAATAAAACCAGAAGGTCAAACCGCCTCCCATAACCAGCAAAACAATGGCCGGATAAATCAGGGCCTGTTTGGTATCGCTGACAATGCCGTGGACGCGCTTAAGATGCTCGGAGGCATCTTTAAGCATCATGTCCAACCGGCCGGTCTCCTCGCCCATGCGTATCAAATGGAGCACGGTTGAGGGAAAAATATGAGGGTAATTGCGGGCGGCCTCGGAAAAGCTCACGCCGCCCTGGATACTCACGATCATATCATTCATATCGCCCTGCACTTCAGGCAAATCCGCGCTGTCGGCCGCTTCTTTTAAAGCTGTCACCAACGCCAGCCCCGAGCGCAGCATCACGGATATGTTGCTCAGCATTTCCGCCAGGACCAGCCGCTTGACCTTACGCCGCAAGCGCAATGCAGCCAGCTTGAAAATAAATGTCAGCACGGGCCCCAAATGCCGAACCAGAATGGTTATACTGCCATCCCGCTCC
>JBFFHG010000290.1:0-5343 GCA_041557055.1 Desulfosarcinaceae bacterium | reverse complement strand
ATGCTGGTTTTTTCATCCATGACGATGACGCCGCCGGAGCCCATGATGGCTCCCACCTTGGCGATCTCCTCATAGTCCACCGGCGTATCCAGATGCGATTCGGGAATACAGCCGCCGGAGGGGCCGCCCAACTGAACGGCTTTGAATTTGCGTTTTTTGGGAATTCCACCGCCGATATTGAAAATCAGTTCACGCAGGCTGAAGCCCATGGGGACTTCCACCAATCCGATGTTGTTGACATCGCCGGACATGGCAAACACTTTGGTGCCCTTGCTGGTCTGGGTGCCCATGGCGGCATACCAGGCGCCGCCGTTGGTCATGATCTGGGGTACGTTTGAAAAGGTCTCCACATTGTTCAGAATGGTGGGCCTTTCCCACAATCCCTTGTGGGCCGGGAAGGGCGGACGCGGGCGCGGCATGCCGCGCTTGCCTTCGATGGATCGCATCAGCGCCGTCTCTTCGCCGCAGACAAAGGCGCCGGCGCCCTGGTAAATTTCAATATCAAAACTGAACCCCGACCCCAGTATGTCGTCCCCAAGCAACCCGCGCTCTTTGGCTGCATCAATGGCCATTTGAAGGCGTTTAATGGCCAAAGGGTACTCGGTGCGGGCGTAGACATAGCCTTTGGTGGCGTTGATGGCCCTGGCGGCGATGACCATGCCTTCCACCACCGCGTGGGGGTCCGCCTCAAGAATGCTGCGGTCCATAAACGCCCCCGGATCGCCCTCATCGGCATTGCACAGCACATATTTGATATCCCCCAGGCTTTTGCTGGCGAAATCCCATTTCACCCCTGTGGGAAAACCGGCGCCGCCGCGGCCGCGCAATCCGGATGTTTTCATCTCGGCGACGATCTGCTCGGGTTTCATTTCAAGCAGGGCTTTGGCCGCTCCCAGGTAGCCGTCATGGGCAATGTAATCTTCAATGGACTCCGGATTGATCAACCCCTTATTGCGCAGGGCCACCGGTTTTTGATGGGAAAAGAAAGGAATATCGTCAAGGCTCGGAATGACTTTCTTGGTGGCCGGATCTTTGTACAGGTTGCTTTCCACCGGCTTGCCGTTGATCAAATGCTGTTCAACGATTTTGGGGATATCTTCCAGCTTGATTTTCTGGTAAAAAATATTCCCGGGATGGACCACCATGATCGGCCCCATGGCGCAGAATCCGTTGCAGCCCGTCTCCACAACCTCGATCTTATCGTTCAACCCCTTAACATCCAGCTCCTGCTGCAACACCTCCATGACCTTGATGCTGCCGGTGGCATGGCAGCCGGTGCCGCCGCAAACCATCAGGTATGTTTTGTCGTGCCCGGCCATGCGTGCGGCCCGTTGTTCCTTGATCTTTTTGAGGTCATCCACTGAAAATTTTGGCATTGTCGGCTATCTCCTAAAGGATTACCAGGATCCGTCCAACCCTCTGATTCCATTCATGTAGAGGCGTCCGCAGGCTACAAACAAAGAATACTTGGTGAGCAACAGGGGAATTTTGTACTGCTGAGCCAATTCAACCATTTTCTCGGGCGGTTTTTTGCCCCTTACCAAAACAACAGCCCCTACTTGAGCAATTTTTGCCGTTTGCATGACATATTCGGTGGTCACACCGGTTAACAAGGCGCAGCCTTTTGCGGCTGCCGCCAAAACATCCTCCATGAGATCCGCCGCCCCGCCGCTGAGAATGACGTCGTCAAGCTGATCTTCACCCACCAGGATGTCCGCTTTTAAAATATCCCTGACTTCAGTTATTTTCATTGTTTCTTTCACTGCTCGCAAATATCAAGTGCGCATTAAAATGTTTAATTATTTGTAATTTTCCAAAATATTGATGATTTTGTCGGAACTGACATCACCATGGGTGTCGTTGCCGATCACCATTACCGGCGCCAGGCCGCATGCTCCCAGGCAGCGCACGCCTTCTAAGGAGAAACGCCGATCTTCAGTGGTACTCCCCGCCTTCACCCTGTACTGGTTTTCGATGCGGCTCATCACCTCCTTGATTCCCTTGACGTAACAGGCCGTCCCCAGACAGAGCTTAATGGTATGGCGGCCCTTGGGAACCATGGAAAACAGCGCATAAAAAGAGGCCACGCCATAGACATCGCTGGATGGCAGGTTCAGTTCCGAGCTGATGTGATCCAGCAGTTCCACAGGAAGATAACCCACCACGTTCTGGCACTCTCTGAGCGCCGTAATGATGGAGCCGGCAATGGGACGATTGGCGGTCAGAACTTGATCGATCTGCGTCCACATCTCTTCGGTGATATCCGGATGTTCAGGGTGCATGGCAGGCTTCATGCTAAATCTCCTTGTAATTTTTGATCTCCAGGCATCGGTTTGAGGCCTTTTTGCTTATCCACCGGAAAAACGGGGCAAAACAGCGGAAATTCAAGCTGCACACATCCCACAAAGTCAAATTAAAGTCAATCATAACGATATCATAATAAGCACTATCCCTGGTATGCGCCTATGGGGTGGAATTAATTAATTTTTAACAAAAAATGAATAATCTTCAGTTGCTGTCCGGTGTTTGAAATTTGACCTTGGGTATTGCGTTGACGCCTTGAGCAAAGCAAGTTTCGGGAGGTTTTCGACCCAGGCGGTCTCGGAAGGTCTCTTTCTTGACGCTTGCGCCCATTATGGACTATAGGTAGATGATTTAAGCCGATTAAGTCGGTTTCACCAGATTAAAATAAAGAAGATTCGATGATCCGAACATCCAAATACGATTACAGCGATGCCCATGAAGCGGCTGAATTCCTTCGAGCCCGAATACCCTGTCCGCCGAAATTGGCGGTTCTGGCCGGAACCGGTTTGGGGGAGATAACGGCTTCGGCACAGATCGGCGCCGTCATCGACTACCATGATATCCCCCATTTCCCGGCCTCTACGGTCCAGTCCCATTACGGTCGTTTGGCCGCCGGAAAAATGAACAACACCCCCTTGCTGGTAATGCAGGGACGTTGCCACCTCTATGAGGGATACGCCCCCCGGGAGGTGACCTTTCCCATTCGCGTTCTGCAGGCATTGGGGGTGCGCACCCTGATTCTGACCAATGCTTCGGGAGGGCTCAACCCTCTTTTTGCGGCCGGTGATATCATGATCATCGAGGATCATATCAATTTAACCGGCGCAAATCCTCTCATCGGGCCTAACGATGAACGTTTGGGGCCGCGTTTTCCCGAAATGACAAATGCTTACAGCGGACGCTTGCAGGATCTGGCCCGGATCGCTTCAGGGGCAGTGGAAACAGGTGTCCAAAAAGGGGTTTATGCCGGCCTCAAGGGCCCGTCTCTGGAAACCCCTGCCGAGATGCGATTTTTACACACCATCGGAGCTGATGCGGTTGGCTTTTCCACTGTTATGGAGACGATTGCCGCTGTTCATGCCGGCATGCAGGTGCTGGGGCTCTCGGTTATTACCAATATGTGCCTGCCGGATGCTTTGTCGTCGGCCAATGTGGCTGACATTATTGCCGTGGCTCAGTCATCGGCCCCTCATCTGGAGAACATCATCGCCCGGGTGCTGGCGGGCCTGAACGAGGAAAGCGAATAACGATTGGTTTCCGGTTTGTTGGTTTTGCCGGTTTTTTTAATTAACCCTTGTTGTATAATATAAAATTAGGATTGTGATGGACCAGGTTGATTGTCTGATTGTCAACGCCATGGTGCTGACCATGGATGAGGCCGGTACCTGTTTTGAAAAGGGCGCCGTGGCAGTGAAGGATGGCCGGATTGCCGGCGTGGGCAGGGGGGATGATTTTCGGTCGTGGCGGGCCAAAGAGATTTTTGACGCCCGGGGCGATTTGATCATGCCCGGCCTGGTCAACACCCATACCCATCTGCCCATGTCCCTGTTTCGCGGCTTGGCCGACGACCTGCCCCTGGAAAAATGGTTGCAGGAGCACATTTTTCCTGCCGAGGCCAAATACATCACGCCCGAAAGCGTTCAGACAGGTGCCCGCCTCTCCATGGCGGAGTTGCTTTTGAACGGCACCACCACCATTTGCGACGGCTATTTTTTGGCCCGGCGGATTGCCGAATCCGTCCAGGAGGCCGGTTTGCGGGCTGTGTTGGGCCAGGGGGTCATTGATTTCCCAGCTCCCGGTGTGCCCGATCCGGAACGAAAGATTGATGTGGCCCGGAGCTTTGTGCAGCAATGGCAGGGGCGGACCGATTTAATCCAACCCTCGATTTTTTGCCACGCCCCCTATACCTGCTCGTCTGAAACGCTGGTTGCAGCCAAACAGGCCGCCAATGAACTGGGGGTTCTTTTTCAGATCCATGTGGCCGAGACCCGCGTTGAGGCCCGGCAATGCCGGCAATCCCATGGCTGCAGCCCGGTTCAGTATCTTCACCAACTGGATCTGCTCGATCAGAAGACATTGTTGGTGCACGCAGTCTGGGTGGATAAGACCGATATTCAACTCATCGCCCGCAGCAAAGCACGGGTGGCCCACTGTCCGGAGAGCAATATGAAACTGGCGTCGGGGGTCGCCCCGGTGCCTGATATGCTGATGGCCGGCGTTACGGTGGGATTGGGCACCGACGGCTGCGCCAGCAACAATGACCTTGACTTATGGGGGGAGATGGACATGGCCGCCAAGTTGCACAAAGTGCAAAACCTCGATCCAACGCAGATGGATGCCGCCGCTGTGCTGCGCATGGCCACCATCGAAGGCGCCCGGGCCCTTGGACTGGACCGGGAGATCGGCTCCTTGGAGAGCGGCAAGCAAGCGGACCTGATCCTTATCGACCTGAATCAGCCCCACCTGACCCCCTTGTATCATCCCCGCTCCCATCTGGTTTATGCCGCCCACGCCGCTGATGTCCGGCATGTCATGATCGCCGGGCGGTGGGTGGTGCGGGATCGTTTCTTGCAAACCATGGATATGGACGGCTTGCTTCAGGAGGCCAGACAGATGGGGCGGCGAATATTGAAAAACAGTTTTAACCGTTAAGATTTGATGGCGGGTTTTCTCCCCATGCTTGAAAACTGATTGAAAATGGTGCCGGCAGCACTGTGAAACAAAACATTGAAAGGTTCCATTGGGAAATATAATGTCCCTTAAAATTACCCCATCCATTTCCATCCCCCTCGATCAGATCGAGATTCAGGCCATTCGCGCCCAGGGCGCCGGCGGTCAAAATGTGAACAAGGTCGCCTCCGCCGTCCATTTGCGGTTTGATATCAACGCCTCCTCCCTGCCCGGGATATACAAGGAGAGGCTGTCGCAACTCAGCGACCGGCGCATCACCAAAGAGGGCGTGGTCGTAATCAAGGCCCAAAGGTATCGGACCCAGGAAAAAAACAGGGAAGAGGCCCTTGACCGTCTGCGGGATCTCAT
>JBFFHG010000289.1:0-5362 GCA_041557055.1 Desulfosarcinaceae bacterium | reverse complement strand
CACAGCGATCAATACCCAATTGCGCATCACTTCCAAGGTGGCAAAATACAAAATATCCAATGAATCCGGTCCCCACATCAACAAACCGGCAATAACGCCAACCGCACCCAAGCTAAAAGCGATGGGCAGACCGGTTGTCATCAGTATCAGCATACCGGCAAACATAATTGCGGTTATTAACAGGGGGTCCATCACAACTCCTTTCCGGTCACGGCGAAAAATAATTTTTTCAAAAAATCTGACAGGCCTTGCAATATGATCAGACCGACAAACAACGGTACGGTCATTTTCCAATGATAAACCGGGGGGCCCCAAGCGGTCTGGGAATGTTCCTGATTTACAACGGATTCGATGCCGTAAACGGTTGCTTTCCACATTACGATAGCAAAAAAGATCACAAAAAATGGAAATGTACAGCAATCAACAATCGCCTTTGTCCGCGGGGCCCATCGATTGTAAAAGATATCCATCCGGACATGCCCGCCTCTGATCAGCGCCCAAACGCCGCCGCCGATCATATAAGTTCCAAAAATCATGGTTGCCAGTTCCATGGCCCAGATCGTCGGCCTGTTGAGAAAATATCTGGCGACCACTTCAGTCAAAATGGCGGCAATCATCACAATGATGAACCCCGCTAAAAACCTGCTCGACCACGTGTTGATGGAATTTATAACGCGAACCATCAAGGATAATTTATCTTTCATTTTTCACACATAACTTATGAGTTTCGGAGGCAGTAAAAAACACCTGCCTCCTGTAAAAAACATTTAAACTGCTATTGTAACCGCCCAAGCCCTTTCAACAGCATTTCAATCTTGTCCATCATCTCTTTTGCCAGCGGGGATTTGGCCGACTCCTCTTTCCAGACCACTTTCGCCGCTTTGGTCATCTGTGCCACAGCATCGGCATCCAGAGCGGTCACTTTGCCTTTGTAATATTCGCTTTGAATGCTGTATTCCTGACTCATCACCCAGTTGTAATAATGCCAACGGGCTTTGTAAGCCGCGCTCTCGATAATGGCTTTCAAGTCAGAGGGCAATTTGTTCCAAAACTTTTTATTGATGAGCAGATTGTCCACAAGTGGATTTACGACAAAAGTGGAGGTATAGTAAGGACACACCTCGGGAAAACTGAGTTCCTTATACTCAGCGGCGCCACCGTATAGGACACCGTCAATCTGACCCGTGGACAGGGCCAGATACATCTCTTCAGGTTTCATATAAACAGTTGAAATACCAAGTTTATTAAACATCTTTGCCGGGCCTGTGGAAGCCCGGATTTTCATATTTTTCAGATCATCCAGATTTTTAACCGGCTTTTTTGAGGTAATGGCATAGGGGGCGATCCAAATGGGACCGATGTAGTGCACCCCCGCCTGGTCATAAGCTTTTGCAACCAATTCATTGAATCCCATTTGGTCCCACAGGGTTTGCGCCTCCACAGCGTTCCCCCAAGTCATCGGCAGTCCGGCTTCAACCGGCGCCTCTTTGAGTTCATCGAAATGGTAACCGGACCCGTGTACCATCTGCAGCACACCGGTCTTAACGGCTTTGAGTGCATCATTGGATGAAACCAGCTCTCCTCCGGCAAACAGTGTTATTTTAATTCGGCCCCCACTGGCCTGTTCGATTTCTTTGGCCATATCTTTGAAAGCCCAGCTCATGTTCGGCGAAAGATAGGTGGACATCTTCATGTTATAGTCTGCTGCGCCCGCCATGGAAATGGCACCGATTGCAAAAAAAACACCAACCAAGGTAATTGATAGAAAATTTTTCAGGGTTCTCATGATCTCCTCCTTTGTGCTTACATTTGTGGGTTTCATTTTAATTGTCTTCAGTTGATCCCCCATGGATTCCGGTAAAGCTGCACAATAGTTCGTACACCAAATTGGCAGCCGTAGCCGATGTAACGCCTTGCGGGTCATAAGGCGGCGACACTTCGACCAAATCACCGCCGACGAGATTCAACCCCTGGCAACCCCTCATGATTTCGATTGCCTGAATAACCGTCAGGCCGCCGATTTCCAATGTCCCTGTTCCCGGCGCAAATCCAGGATCCAGGGCGTCGATGTCAAAACTTACGTAGACGGGCGCCGAGCCCATTTGCTGACGCACCTCAGCCATAAGAGGTGTCAGGGATTTGTGCCAACACGCTTCCGCCTGAACCACTCGAAAACCCGATTTTCTGGACCAATCGAAATCATCCGCCGAATATCCCGTACCCCGCAACCCGATTTGAACCACTTTGGAAGGATCGATCAACCCCTCTTCGTGGGCGCGTCGAAATGGCGTCCCATGGGCGATTTTTTCGCCTGACATGGTATCGTTGATATCCGAATGGGCATCCACATGAATTATGCCGACCGCACCGTGCTTTCGCTTTATTGCCCGAAGAATGGGAAGGACAATGGTATGATCGCCGCCTAAACTGATCGGCCTGCACGCATATGACAAAACATCATCAAAGTAATCCTCGATAATCTGGACGGACTTGACTAAATTGTACGGGTTAATCGGCACATCCCCGATGTCAGCAATGGATAAAACGTCGAAAGGCGATGTACGCGTGGCCATGTTGTAAGGACGTATGGGAGGAGATTCCGCACGAATAGCGCGCGGGCCGAAACGTGAGCCGACCCGGTAGGATGATGCGATATCCAATGGGACACCAATAATACATACATCCAGGCCTTCAGGGCTGTTGAGCGCCGGAAGGCGCATAAACGTGGTCGGCCCCCCGAACTTGGCCATTTCATTGGCCCCCATTGGTTGGTGATATTGCCTTTCCAAACCTTTACCTCCTTTTCAATGCCTAAAATCTCAGCCGTTCCTGTCGGAAACAATGCAGCGTTGAAGATTTTATGAATTTCATTTAATTCATATATCAGCAACATTTATGCCGGCGGCTAATTTTTTGCAATATACTGTTATTATGTATAAATTAATACATCGACGAACAACGGAGGAGGAGCAGCCTATTCATATATGAATCGCAATATATGCTAACCAACTTTAATTATAGATTATTTTTAACTATCAAAAATGAATAAATGCATAAAATTTATTTTATGCATTTATTCCAATGCATTACAAAACATAATATTCATTTTTGAATTAAAGGAAACGAAAGGCCATGCTTTTTCATCTTGCGGAAAGCCGTTGGCTGGCTGATTCCAAGAACTTTTGCCAATTCCGAAGTTGAAGCGCATCTTTTCATGGCCTTTCTTAATATTTGTCCCTCTGTGGCAAAGAGTTCGTCAGTCAGGTTCATTTGTTTCGATCCCGGTTCCGAATCTCCATGAGCGGCATAGGCGAAAAAGCAAGCGTCTTTCTGGCTGGTTATACAGGTTTTTATGAAATCATCCAATTTAGGGCTCTCACTGATGACCACCGCTTTTTTGATGATATTTTTCAATTCTCTGACATTTCCCGGAAACCCATATTGCGTCAGCAGGGCCAGCGCCTCCGAACCGAGCTTTGTCTTTTTGCGATATAATTGATTGTATTTTCGAAGATAATAATCAACAAGCTCAAACGTGTCTTCAGGCCTTTCTCGAAGCGGCGGTATATTCAATGTAAATGCATTCAAACGATAAAGCAGGTCTCCGCGGAATTTTTTTTCCATTACAAGTTTGTCCAAGTCCTGGTTGGTTGCGGCGACGACCATGCAGTCAATAATTCTCGACCTTACACCACCAAGTCGCATGACATTGTGGTCATCAAGGTATTTCAGCAACTTAGCCTGGAGATGCAGAGGCATATCGCCAATTTCGTCCAAAAACAAAGTCCCTTTGTTGGCCAATTCAAACAATCCGGCCTTGCCCTGTTTCCTGGCGCCCGTGAAAGCGCCGCTTTCATATCCGAAAAGTTCCGCCTCCAGCAAATTCTCAGGCAAAGCCGCACAATTTATCTCTATTATTGGATTTTTTTTCCGCCGGCTTTTTGAATGGATGAATTTGGCAAGAAGTCCCTTTCCAGTACCGGATTCTCCAAGGATTAAAATATTTGAGGCCTCAATTCGAGAGAGCTTCAATGCAACCGCTAAAACGTTGTGCATCTGCTTGCTTTCAGCGACAATCCTGTTTTCCCTTAGATCCTGCAAGGACAACTCCGACAATTCATCCTTTATTTTTTCAGTTACCATGTTGGAATTTTCAATCTTCTCCCGCAACGCTGTCAGTTCGGTCATGTCGCGTTCGTTTACTACCACCAGGGATATTTTTCCATTTTCATCAAAGACAGGCGTACCGGTCACAAGGAGAGTCTTTTGGGTTTTTTCCCTGTAGGATATAATGCTGATTTTTTTTTGTGTTTTCAATACGGTAGGTGTCACTGCCTGATCAATCGCACCGATTTTCAACAAGTCTGCAATACTCTTCCCGACCACATCCTTGGCCTTAAAACCTTCGACCTCTTCAGCCGCCGTGTTTATCGAAAGCACCGAACCATTGCTGTCAAGAACCCAAATTCCATCCGACGATGAGTTGAAAACGGCCTCCAACTGTTTGTTAACTTTCTTATATGATTCCAGATTTTGCACGAAAAATTCAAACCGGCCCATTTCCAAAAAAGTGCAAACCGCACCCCGGCCATCCCTGTCTTTGTTAAAAACGGTGATGTCCATCACATGATCCGCGTTTTCACCTTGAATATGAAGGCTCAATTTGGATTCGTTATTCTCCAGGCACGCCATAACCCGGCTGCCGATAACCGGAAAAACCTCAGTGATTGATCTCCCCCTTGTTTGGGCGCAATTTACTTTAAAGATATTTTCCGCCTGTTTGTTCACATCAACAATCGAGCCTTGATCATCCGTTATGATGATACCCATGCTGCTATCATGGAAACACTGTTTATATATGATTTCATTCGCCATAAAAGATGCCCAGATGCCTTCCTGTTGCGCCCCCATCCCCTGTTCCACCAATAGAAAAGCAACCGGGATGCAGGTGTCAATTATTTTAAATTATCAGATCTTCTCTATGGCTTCTATCCGTTTCAGCACCGGCGGATGGGAGTAATTCAAAAAAACGTAAAAAGGATGCGGCTGCAGGTTTGACAGGTTGTGAACGCAAAGCTTTTTCAATGCCTCGATCATCGCCCTCTTTTGGCCTCCGGTTTTAACGGCAAAGCGGTCCGCAGCATATTCATGGCGACGCGATAGCGCCTGAGCAGCCATTCCCATCAAATTATCCAATGGGGCATAAAGCATTCCAAAAAAGATCAAACCGGCATATACCGAGACCTGCTGAACAAAAAAGGCTTCAAAAAGCCCCGGATAGGAGATGAAAAGGGAGAGAATATAAAACATCACCCCCGACTGTACGATGCCGATCAGTAAGTTTTTCAAAATATGCTTCTCT
>JBFFHG010000288.1:0-5370 GCA_041557055.1 Desulfosarcinaceae bacterium | reverse complement strand
CGTTTCAGGCGGGAAGGGTTGCCTGTTACAGAGGCGATGCGGCTGATCACGTCAGCCCCGAAGATGGCTTGGGGATTTCGTACGGCGACATTGTCCACCACCTGTCCGGTGCTTCTGTCGCAGCCGTAGATGCCGATGGTGGTGGTTCCCAAATCCACGGCAATGGTCAACCGCCGTCCGGAAGCGCCGCCGGACGGTGCAATCCGCCCGGCCAGCAGAGCTGAAGCATCGGCTTTGGTCATATGAACGGGGGTTACCCTCGATTCCTCCGGAATGGCAATGCGCAGGTTCCGGGTGACCGGCATCCTGCAGGCCAGCCGAAAACCGGCTTCGATATCCTCGGGGGGGATCAGCCGTTGATCGGATTGTGTGGGCTCGCAGGCATGTTGACCATGGGTGATCCGTACGGCGCATTTTCCGCACCCGCCGGCGCCGCCGCAGGCGGCATTGAGCATGAGGCCGGCCTCCATCAGAACCTCCATCAACAAGCGCTTCGGCGGGCAGTTTACCGTGATGTTTTCAGGCATTACATGGACGCTGAACGATCCGTCCTTTTTCTGTTCAGGTTTTTTCATCGTTTCTCACTTCGCTCTATTTTTCCGCGAGCCCTGAGGCAGATTCCGGGCCTGCAAATTCAGACCCGGCGATTTTGCTCAATTCAATTTTCGCCTTTTTTTCATCCACAAAGAACAACAAGACAGCCCCCGCGATAAACAGCAGCAGAACGGAGATAATGCCCATCCGGGTGGCCAGCAGCCCGGTGGCGCGGAGTTCTTCGGCGGTGGGGGCCGGCGGCAGCAGCAGACGCTTGGTCATCAGACCGGTGAGACCCATCAGGACCGGGCCGATGATGGCGGCGAATTTGCCCAGCATGTTGTAAAAGCCGAAAAACTCGGCGCTCTGGTCATGGGGAATCAGCCGCGCGTAATAGGAACGGCTCAAGGCCTGAATACCGCCCTGAACCAGGCCGATGACGGCCGCCAGCAGGTAAAATTCCGCCGGCCGGTTCATGAAGGCGCCCCACAGGGTGACGGCCATGTAGACTGCCAGGGCCAGATAGATGGACCGTCGAACCCCCCAATAGCGGCCCAGCAGCCCGAACAGCAGGGCCGAAGGAAACCCCACGAACTGGGTGATCAGCAGGGCCTTGACCAGATCATTGGTGTTGAACCCCAGTGAGATGCCGTAATCCACGGCCATGCGCACGATGGTGTCCACACCGTCGATATAGCACCAGTAGGCCAGTAAAAAGGTGAAGAGCATTTTGAGCTGCCGGATTTTTTTAAGTGTCTTTTTGACCTTTTGCCATCCTGCGGCCACCTGCCGGTACAGGGAAGGGCGTTGAACGGCAGGGTCCGCAGGCACCCAGATAAAGGTCGCCAGGGCGAAAAGGCCCCACCACAGGGCCACGCAGAAAAAGGCCGCCTGAACGGCATGGGTGGCATCGGCCAGTCCGAAGCGTCCGGGGTTGACTGTCATGGCCACATTGACGGCCAGCAGCAGGCCCCCGCCCAGATAGCCCAAGCCATACCCCAGACTGGAGACCTGGTCGATGCGATGGGGCGGGGCCACTTGGGGCAGCAGGGCGTCGTAAAACACAACCGCGCCTGAAAAACCGATGACGCCGCCGCTATAGACCAGCAGAGCCAGGGCCCATTGCCCCTGGGGGATCAGGGCCAGAGCGGCCGTCATCAGCACCCCCAGATAGGTAAAGCCGATCAGCAGCCGCTTGCGAAGGCCGCCGCCGTCGGCCACGGCCCCCAGAATGGGCGCCATCAGGGCGACGATCAGGCTGGCCGCGGCGTTGCCCATGCCCAGCCGAAAGGTGCTCAGGTTTACATCAATGCCGAGGCTCCAGTATTGTTTATACAGGATGGGAAAGAAGACCGCCATGACTGTGGTGGCAAAGGCGGAGTTGGCCCAGTCATAGAGGGCCCAGCCCCAGATCGATTTGCTCAGGCGGCGGTTTTCGGGATTGGTGGGTTTACGCATAACGTTGCCGATCGGTTTGAGGTCAAATAACACGGCTTGTTCCGGAAAACTGATATTGCAAATACCATGGGATCAACCTATTCTATACCTGGGGTCTGTCTGTATACGGTCATCAAATCAAATTAGGATCTCATGGCGACTGATTCATCCAATCCCAAACTGCCTTACATGGCCTCGGAATTCGACACCCACTTTAAGGTGTTCCATGAACTGATGTCAAACAAAGTCATGGATATCCTTCTGGTGGCCAGCGCCTATGATGCCTATGTCCTGGAGGAAGACGGCTCCCTGGCTTCCAGGATCATTAACGAGTACAACGGCCTGAACCTCAGCCGCCCACCCAGGATCACCCGCGTGGACGGTGTCCGCCAGGCGCTGGATGCGATCGTCGCCCAACCCTTTGACCTGGTTATCACCATGCCCCACCCCGGCGGGGTGGATTCATTCGATTTCGGCCTCTCCATCAAGCGGCTCAAACCCCAGCTTCCGGTGATCCTGATGGCCCACAGCATCCAGGGACTCTTTCCACCGCCGGTTCAGAAGGACTGCTCGGGAATCGACCAGATTTTTATCTGGTCCGGAGATGCCGACCTGTTGCTGGCCATCGTGAAAAGCGTCGAAGACCAGCGCAATGTGGCCAACGACACCGGCAAGGCCCAGGTGCGGGTGATCATTCTGGTGGAGGATTCACCGCTATATCGCAGCTACTTTTTGCCGTTGATGTACAAAGAGGTGGTCAACCAGACCCAGGATGTGCTGGAAGAGAGCCTCAACGAGGAACATCGTCTCTTGAAAATGCGGGCGCGCCCCAAGATTCTGGTGGCTGAAACCTATGAGGCCGCCATGGGGTTGTACGAACGCTACCGGCCTTATCTGTTCGGGGTGGTCTCAGATACCCGCTTTTCCCGGAAAGGGCGGATCTGCGCCCATGCCGGCGTCCAATTCCTGAGCCGGATCAAGGCCGATATCCCCGACCTGCCCATGCTGTTGATCAGTGACGAACCCCAAAATCGCAACAAGGCCCAAACCATTCCCGCCCAGTTTCTGGATAAGAATTCACCCCATCTGTTCGAGGAGTTGCACGCTTTTTTCCTGGACCATTTGGGATTCGGGGATTTTATTTTCCGATCAGCGGACGGCACCGAAGTGGCCCGGGCCTCCAACCTGAGGCATCTTGAGCAGATATTGCCGACCATTCCTGATGAACCGTTGTGCTATCATGCTTCCCGCAACCGGTTTTCCAACTGGATCATGGCCCGTTCCGAAATCGTGCTGGCATCCCAGTTGCGCAGCGTGAAGGTCTCCGATTTCCCGGATATCGAAACGCTGCGCCGGTATTTGATCGCCGGTATCCACGGGTTGCGCAAGTGGCGCCAGAAAGGGGTGGTGGCGTGCTTCGATGCCAAGGGCTTTGACCCTCAGATTTCAGATATCGTTAAAATCGGGCAGGGCTCTTTGGGCGGCAAGGGCCGGGGGATGGCCTTTGTGAACAATCTGCTGCGCCACTCTCCCCGGTTTTTTGAAAAATATCAAGACCTGGAGATCCGCATTCCATCCACCCTGGTGATCACCACCGAGGGGTTTGACGCTTTTGTGGCCGAAAACAATCTGCAGGAGGCCCAATTCACCGGCCGCAGCGATGCGCAGCTTGCCCACGCCTTTGCCAAGGCGAAGATGCCCCAAGGGATAGCGGGGGATTTAAGGGCCTATTTGCAGACTGTGCATTATCCCCTTGCGATTCGATCCTCCAGCCTGCTGGAGGATGCCCATCACCTGCCTCTGGCCGGCTTGTATGAAACCATCATGATTCCAAATAATTATGAGGATGACGCCATGCGGCTCGAACATTTGACCGCAGCCGTTAAACAGGTCTATGCCTCCACCTGGTTCGAGCAACCCCGGCGCTTTACCCACAGCACGGCCTATCGTCACCGCAAAGAACGAATGGCCGTCATGATTCAGCAGATTGCCGGCCGGGTCCATGGAGATTATTTCTATCCGGCGGTATCCGGAATCGCCCGCTCTCAAAACTATTACCCTATCGGTCGCATTCGGCCGGATGACGGGATGGCCAAAATTGCGCTGGGGTTCGGCCGCATCATGCGAACCGGCCGCGGCGGATTGCGCTTTTGCCCCAAATTTCCGACCATTCTGCCTGACTTTTCAAAAACCGAAGACATTTTAGCCAATGCCCAGCAATCCTTTTATGCCCTCTCCATGGGTTCGGACAGTGCGGGTTTTGACCTGAAAGCCGATCTGACCCTGCGGCATGTGGCCGATGCTTTGGATGAACCGCCGGTGAGGGCTTTGGTCAGCACCTATCTTCCCGAGGATGGCCGTATCCGCGATACCGCCGCACCTCAGGGACCCAAGCTGGTCACATTTGCCGGTCTGCTCAAACACAAAGCTTTGCCCATCGCCGAGCTGCTGGCCGATTTTTTGGTTCTGGCCCGGGACGCCATGGGATGTCATGTGGAGCTTGAATTCGCTTTGGACCTGGCCGAAGGACCCGATACGCCGGCCGTTCTTTATGTGCTTCAAATGCGCCCCATGCCCCTGGGCAGCGATCCCTATGATGTGGAGCTGGGCCCCGCAGACAAAGAGAACGCCATCTGTTTTGCCTCCAAGGCGTTAGGGCATGGCAAGTATGACCGCATCGCGGATATTGTCTATGTCAACCCCCAAACATTTGATGCCGCCCGCACCCGTGACATAGCGGCGCAGATAGGCCGGATCAACGCGGTTCTCAAGGCTGACCGGCGGCCCTATCTGCTGATGGGCCCCGGCCGCTGGGGCTCCTTCGACCCCTGGCTGGGCATCCCGGTTAAGTGGAACGATATCAGCGGGGCCGGGGCCATCATTGAACTGCGCAATACCGCCCTGAAGGCCGAACCGTCCCAGGGATCGCATTTTTTCCAGCACATCACCACCCATGGAATACCTTATCTGACCATCGATGAAGATGGCGATGATTTTGTCCGCTGGGAGCGGATTCAGCGCTACGTTATGGTGCGGCAAACCGAATTTCTGTGCCATGCCCGGGCGCCGGCGCCCTTGCTGATCAAATGCAACGGACGCATGTCCCAATGCGTGGTTCTTCCTTCATCCTGAGCTTTTTCAAACCTCAAAGATATTCGATCGCCCCGGGAAACCACAAACCGGGTTTCATCCCCGCATCCACCCATGGTAGCGTTCAATCCACTTGAGCAGTTTTTGGGGTGAATGGGCTTTTTTCCACATGCCGGCGGCGTATTTGTTGGCTTCGGCCAGGGTGGGGTAGATGTGGATGGTGCCCATGATTTTGTTGAGGCCCAGTTTATGCTTCATGGCCAGGACATATTCAGAGATGATGTCGCCGGCGTGGGCGCCCACGATTGT
>JBFFHG010000287.1:0-5371 GCA_041557055.1 Desulfosarcinaceae bacterium | reverse complement strand
TCTCGACGGCCGCGACGGCCTCTCGTCCGTTTTCCGTCAGGTCGGCCCGGTAGCCGAATTTTTCAAAAAGATGCATGGCCACTTTTTGATTAATCTTGTTGTCCTCGGCCAACAGGATGCGGGCCTCGTGTTTACGCCGGTCGGCAAGGGTATGCTTTGTAAATAGCTGGCTTTCAGCACCGGATTTTTTTCGGGTTTTTATTCCCATGATACTGCTCAGGCAGCCGTAAAGTTGTGACTGTTTTACAGGTTTGGTCAGGTAGCCTGAAAAGCCGATCTTTTTCAGACGCGCGGCATCGCCGCGTTGACCCGTTGCGCTCAACAGGATCAGTTCGGTATTTTTGAGGCCGGACGTCGCTTTAATTTTTTGCCCGAGAATTTCGCCCTCCATATCAGGCAGTTGCATATCCAAAACAGCGAAGTCAAAGGGCGTTTTTTCAGCCGTTGCCTGTCCGAGCGCATCCAGAGCGTGTCGGCCATTATCTGTTTCTTCAACATGACACCCCCAATGCCTTATCTGTTCGGCGATGATGAAGCGGTTGGTGGTGTTGCCATCCACCACCAATATACGTTTTTCCTTAAGGCTCTGAGGAAACAGGGGGGCGGAATCCCGCTTGTGGGCCTGTTTTTTGAGAACAATGGTGAACCAGAAGGTAGATCCCTGCCCCTCTTGACTTTCGACTCCGATTTGACCTTGCATCATTTCGACGAGCTGCTTTGAGATAGCCAGGCCCAGACCGGTTCCGCCGAATTCACGCGTTGTGGAAGCGTCCACCTGCGAAAACGATTTAAACAGACGGTCAATGCGGTTTTGCGGAATGCCAATACCCGTGTCCACAACGTTGAATCGCAAGGTCACATGGGTATCGTCTTCTTGTTCGAATGTGACCCGGAGTAATACTTTTCCCGTTTTAGTGAACTTAATGGCATTATGCGCCAGATTGGTTAGGATCTGGCGCACCCGGCCCGGGTCTCCACATACCAGGGAAGGCACCTCATGATGCACCAGGCAGGTCAATTCAAGCCCCTTCCGGTTGGCCTCGACCACCAGGATTTCGGTTACGTGTTCCAATGTGTTTCGAAGATCAAAAGCAATGACTTCAAGCTCCAGCTTGCCGGCTTCCACCTTGGAATAGTCAAGGATATCGTTAATAACCGTGAGCAGGGATTTAGCACTGGCATATACGGTTTCAGCATAATTGCGCTGTTCTTCGGTCAATTCTGTTTCGAGCAAAATATTGGTCATGCCGATGACCCCGTTCATGGGGGTCCGGATTTCGTGACTCATGTTGGCAAGAAATTCACTCTTGGCGATTGATGCCTGCTCTGCTTCCCGCTTTGCTTGGCTAAGGGCTTTTTCCGCCTTCTTGCGAACGGTCACCTCTTCAACCAATGCATCTCGTGAAACGGTTGTCTTGTTCAAATCGGCCACCATCTGGTTGAAGCTGGCTGCCAACTCACCGATTTCATTGTTGGCCGTGACGTTTATCATGGTATCCAGGTTGCCCTTACTAATTCTTTTGGTCGCATCTCTAAGATCGATGATCGGCCGCGTGATTCTTTTTGACAGATAAATGCCGGTGAAGCCGGCCAGCAGAAAGACGAAGACCATGATCGGCAACGACAGCTTGAGTTGCGTTATTACGGATGCATAGGCCTCCATGATCGGCAATTCAATCACAACAGACCAGTCGGGGGTGCCAAGCGCTGTATATGTGGCGACGACATAGGTGTCGTGTATGCCCCTGTCAATATGAAGCTCATTTTTTTGCCTATGACTTTGGGAACCGGATAAAAAATCATTTACATTTTTTAAATGGGTTAGTTTTTCTCCTTTTAAGACACGACTGATATCGCCAAAGGCGATAAGACTGCCCTGTCTGTCAACCACGTAAGCCACACCCTGCCGGCCGACCTTGATATTGGCAACTAAATCCCACATGAATTTCAGATTGGCTTCAGCGACCAGGGTCCCTTTAAAATCGCCCAAAAGATTAAA
Organism: Desulfosarcinaceae bacterium; assembly: GCA_041557055.1. Taxonomy (GTDB): domain Bacteria; phylum Desulfobacterota; class Desulfobacteria; order Desulfobacterales; family Desulfosarcinaceae; genus JARRKU01. The sequence goes on along the minus strand of JBFFHG010000287.1, from coordinate 3,372 downwards.
GACCGGTACCGCCATGATCACGGTCGGCTCACTGGTTACCGCATCGATACGAACAGGACTGATATACAGGTTGTTTTGACGCATCTTCGTAAACATATCGTGTGCGATCTGTTCCGGAATATGGAGCGCCAGCAAGCTCGACAAGCGGGAGACGTTTATGAGCTCCTGCTTTTGCGTATCAAACAGGACCACATGGCGAAAGGCCTGTTCGATGCCCAGCAACCTTTCCATAACCCGTTGTTGCTGTTCCCGGCGGGCATGTGCCAGATTCACAAGGCGGACGGCGGACGTCATGGCCTGCAATTTATCTTGCACAAAGCCTTTAACCGTATTGGCCGCCTGCTGTGCAATGCGTTGCTGCCGGTCGGCAATGGCGATTTGCTGGCTTTTAAGGCTGGCATAAGTACCCAAGGTCGTGGTGACGAATAAGATGAGTATGCTGACAGCCAAAAATGCAACGGCCAAAGAAACCGTCAAACTTTTGAATTTCATCGTTTACTTCTCTGTCGGCCGATGGCATCTGTGCTATCGAATGACTTCATCGGCTCTGCTCAATAATCCTTCAGATATTGTCAAACCTAATTTTCGAGCCATTTTGTAATTGATTCTCAATCGTGATTCAGGGGTGATGACAGGGATTGTTCCTGCCGGCACACCGTTTAAAATTTTATCGGTCAGGATTGCCGCCAACCCTCCCATGTCGGTATTGCCGGGAACATAACTAAACAGCGCGCCGAGGTCTGCCGTAAAGTCCATTCCTCCTCCGATCGGCACGCCGTGCTTGTTTGCAAACGCCAGTATGGCGCCATAACCGCCGGGCGAGTGATTCACAATATCGGGCATAAGCAAAACGGCATCAATGCCGATATCGCCGGATGCGGTTCGTTTATGCAAAGCCGCCTGAAGTCCTTTCACGTTGTCCACAGGGTCTTCGACCAGGATTTTGTTTAAGTGGGGGGCTGTTGATCGCAAACCCTCAAGCGTCAGCGCTGCAATGGGGTAATTGCGATCATAGATTAAATAGATTCGCTTGGCCTGCGGTACAAATTCATGAAGAAGTTCAAGACGTTTTACGGTCAACTCCGGTCCGGGGAAACGAATGCCGGTGACACGCCCGCCCGGCTGCGATATGCTTTTTACCAGATTGTTGCCTTCTATGCCGGCCATGGCAAAAACCACTGGAATATTCGTTCCTTCAGTGGCCTTTTGGGCAACTACAGCCGTATCGGTGGGAAATGCTAAAATCAAATCAACCTTTTCGGCTGTCAATTGCCTGGCCGCTCGCATTGTAGCTTCAGGATCAGCATTGAGCTTCTGAACGGCATATACGATGTTTTTGTCTTCCACATATCCAAGCGCTGCCATTTTGGCCTTAAAACCGCCGGCGATATCAACAAACGCATCTGATCCGGACAAGACGCCGATTCGGTAAGTCTTTTCACTTTGTGTTTTTTCACCGCAACCGGCATTAAAACCGCCCGCCATGAACAGCAGCAAAACAACCCAAATTGTTTGCCGGAAGTTAGTTTGCCTGCTCGTATCTATGCACATATTATTCTTTCTATCGCCACGATATCAACGAATGACGTCATCGGCTCTGCTCAATAATCCTTCGGGAATCTTCAAACCCAGCTCTTGAGCCAGTTTGTAATTAAGCCGCAGACGCGACGGGGGGGTGGCCACCATACGGAGTGCCTTTAAATATTTTGTCGGCCATGTAGGCTGCCTGCCTGCCGATTTTAATATAATCAGAGTGGAGATTCAGTAAACGCATCCAGGCCGGAAAGAATTCCGATCTTATACACCTTTTGTTCTTGGGCCGTGTTACCGCACCCGATCAATACCAACGCTGCCATGAACAGCATCCGGCGCAATAGATGCCGTTTGGACGCCATTTTTTTGTATAGAGCCATTAGATTGCCTTATCGAATAATTTCATCCGCTTTGCTCAACAATCCTTCGCTTACGTGCAATCCCAATTGTTGCGCGGACTTGTAGTGAATACTCAAAAAACTTTCTGCCGATACCACCGGAATGGTGCCTGCCGGTACGCCTTTCAGGATTTTATCGGCAATGATGGCCGCCTGTTTGCCAACGGCACTGTTTTTAGTCGAAACGCCGAAAACCGAACCATGGTCGCCCACCGGCATCAATGCCCCGCCGACCGGTATTTTATGCTTGGCTGCAAACTGAGCAAGCACCCTGAAACCGTCGGGATTCACAGGCAGCGGATCTGCGATTATCAGCACGGCATCTTTGCCGATATCATTCAGCGCAGCGCGTGCGTCAAGGTTGGCTTGAAGATTTGTCGCATCGGTAGCGGGAACTTCCTCCAATGCGATACCCAGGGACCCCGCCATCGGACGCAATGCCTTTAACTGGCTATCCACAATAGGGTATCCTTGCTGATACGGTATCCACATTTTTTCGGTTTGGGGCGCAATTTCACGCATAATTTCAAAACGTTTGATGGCCAGCTGCGGACCTGGAAAACGAACACCGGTAATATTTCCGCCGGGACTGCGCACACTATCGACCAGGCCGACACCTTCTATGTTGGCATTTGCAAACACGACCGCTATCTTGGTACCTTGCACGGCTGCCTTGGCCTCCAGGGATGCTTCCGTAGGAAATGAGAATATCAGATCAACGTTGTCGCTGACAAATTTTTGAAGGGCGCGTTTTTGCCGTGCTGGATCATGATATATTTTTTGCAGATCATATACAATGTTTTCACCTTCTTTGTACCCTAGAAAAGACATTTTGTCCTTGAAGCTGTCCGCTGTATCGGCGAAAAACCCCACGCCGCATAAAATGCCTATCCGGTAGGTCTTGTTGTTTTGCTTATTTTCACCGCAACCGATGAATAATGCGACCACGATGAGCATCAGCAAAAGTACTCTGTTTTGTTTAGCGATAAATAAACGGTTTAAAAACATATTGCCTTCCTGATTTGTACGGCGACCTTTTTCCTGTTTATAAATAAAGCGGTGGCCATAAGTTTCGGCCATTGCGCGGGGTGTTGTCTCTGATGTCGGGGTTGTGATTCAAACTTCGGGCGTCCCGCTCAATGGGGTTGACCTTGGCAAAGCAAGTCTGTCTATTACTGAATGCGTTCACCATGGCGTTTTTAATAAGGCAAACTATATGCCACAATTCGAATCGGATTTTGCTGCTTGGTCGTGCTGCGCAAATACGATACTGCTCTGCCGTTAAAGGAATGTGTGCCGTGGGGGATTCCCGCGGGAGGAAGGCGCCATAATCCTGCCGTTTCGCCGTCAACAAAGCGTCTTGCAGCGGTGTGGCTCCGGAAAATCAAAGGGATGAAATCGCCACGAAATTTTCAGAACCATTGACAAACAAAGGGCCCCT
>JBFFHG010000286.1:0-5382 GCA_041557055.1 Desulfosarcinaceae bacterium | reverse complement strand
TGGCGCCTGTGCGGGAGCGGTGTGGCGGTTTCCATCCCCAAAGGCAAATGGGGGGTGATTACGCCGGAGGATCTTGAAAATGCCAGCCCCAAAATCCGGGCGGGCGACATCGTCATGATCAACACGGGGTTTCATCACAAATGGGCGGACAGCGATGAATATTTTGCTTACGGTTGCGGTATTTCCGGAGCAGGCGCCCAATGGCTGGTGGATAAAAAAGTAAAACTGGTCGGGTACGGCTGTCAGGCCAACGATCATCCAATCGCAACCAAACTGGTTGATCACGGCCTGGGTCCGTCACAACCCCACCTGATCGAAGAATACAAAAAAGAGACCGGCAGGGACCCCAAAGAGGACTTTCCCGATTGGGAACCGGCGCACAAGACCCTTATGGTCAAAGGCGGCATCCCCGGCATCGAAAACATCGGCGGCGATATCGATGAGGTGACCGGAAAACGATGCTTTTTTATGGCTTTTCCCTGGCGTTGGCCGGGCGGAGATGGTTGTATTGTCCGCGTTCTGGCGATCATCGATCCTGACCAGACCTTTCGTTTTGAAACCGGAAAATAAGATCTCCAACGTTTCAAAAAAGAAGCGCTGCCAGACGCACCTGTTTAAGTATCGTAAAGGAGAATCCATGACAGCAGATGAAATTCTGAACAAAGCCAGACAAGAGAAGCGTACCGTGCTGACCGAGATCGAAGCAAAACAGATTCTCAAGACGGCCGGTATCAACTGCACGGAGACCCGGCTTGCATCGACCACGGCGCAAGCCGTTTCCATCAGTGAAGAGATCGGCTATCCGGTCGTTCTCAAAATTTCATCGGTGGATATTACCCACAAAAGCGATGCCGGCGGGGTCAAGATCAATCTCAAAAGCAGGGCCGAGGTTGAAAAAGCCTTTGATCAGATTATCTCCGCCTGCAAAGCCGCCTGCCCGAATGCGAACATTGAAGGCGTCGCTGTTCAGGGGATGGCCAAGATGGGTACGGAAATCATCATGGGAATGATTAAGGACGCCAATTTCGGGCCGGTGGTGATGTTCGGCCTCGGCGGGGTTCTGGTGGAAGTGCTTAAGGACGTTGCTTTCAGAATCGTTCCCATTGAAAAGGCCGATGCCGCCGAGATGATTGATGAAATTCAGGGTAAAAAGCTGCTGGAGGGCTATCGCGGCCAGGACCCGGCCGATATCCCCTGTCTGCAAGAGATGCTGGTGAAGTTGTCCGACTTTGTCCATAGCACGCCCACAATTGAAGAGATTGATATGAATCCGGTATTTGCCTACAAAGACGGTGCCGTGGTGGTGGATGCCAGGATTATTTTATCCGCTCAGTAAACACGAGAGACAAAGGACGGTGCAACCATGATGGAACTTTTTTTCAAGCCTAAATCCGTTGCCGTCATCGGGGCCAGTACAAACCCGCATAAGGACGGCAACCTTATTCTGCAAAATATTATCGACAGCGATTTTTCGGGCCCGATCTACCCGGTCAATCCTTCCGCTCCGCAAGTTCTGGGGCTCAAAGCCTACCCCTCGCTCCTGGATGTGGAAGGCGATGTCGACCTGGTGGTTATTATTATCCCTGCCAGGTTTTGCGTCCAGGCCATGGAGGACTGCGCCAGCAAGGGGGTCAAGGCCGTTATCATCGAGGCCATGGGATTCAGCGAAGTCGGCGCGGAAGGTAAAAAACTTCAGGACCAAATCGTGGCCATTGCCAGGAAAAACGGCATTCGGGTCATGGGGCCCAACTGCACCGGCATTGTTTCCCGGGACATTGCAACCACTTTTTTCCCCATCAAGAATGTTCCCCGGGGCAACGTGGTACTGATCGGTCAATCCGGTCTGCTGGCCGCCGCCATGGCATCGGATATCGTTGTCAACCAGACCCTGAATGTGAACAAAATCTGCTCCATCGGCAACAAGTGCGATGTAAACGAAAACGATCTTCTGGAGTACTTCGGCAATGATCGGCAAACCGATGTGATCTCAATGTATCTTGAGAGCATTGCCGACGGCGCCAGGTTTGTGCCCATAGCCAAGAAAGCGGCTGCGGAAAAGCCGGTGATTTTCCTCAAGGGCGGACGCACCGAAGCCGGCGCCAAAGCCGCCATGAGCCACACCGGGAGCATGGCCAGCAACACCAGGATCGTGGAAGCGGCCATCAAGCAGACCGGCTGCATCAAAGCCGATGATTTTACCGAAATCAAGGATTTTGCGAAAGTATTCAGCACCCAGCCGCTGCCCAAAGGCAATCGCGTGGTCATTGTCACCGCCGCCGGCAGCGTCGGGGTCGTGGTATCGGATATCTGCGCCGAGCACGGTCTGCAGATGCCCAAGTTAAGCCCGGAGACCGTCGCGGCGTTGAAGGATGTCTTCCCGGCCAATATGCCGCCTGCCAACCCGGTGGACCTGTGGTACTCCATTGAAAAGCTGGGGTTGGTCAAGACGCTGGAAACAACTCTGGCCGCCCCTTTGCAGGACCCCGATATCGATGCCGCCGTGCTTATCCTGGCCGGAATGAAATACACCATGCCGGTGCTGGACGAAAAGACCGTCCAGAAAATCACCAAAAAGTACGGCAAGCCGGTCATCATCTGCATGCTGGTGGGCTACAACGAGTATAAAAACCGCATCATGGAAGAGTTGGGCAGGGATCTGCCGGTATTCACCTCCATCCAGTCCGGTGTAAAAGCGCTCAGCAAGTTGTGTGAATACGGTATTCGCAAACACAAAAGAAGCGTTTGAAAAGGAGAAGAACATGGCTTTTGAGAACCTTATTCTTGAAAAGGAAGAGGGCATTGCCGTTATTACATTCAACCGGCCGGAAGCAATGAATGCCCTCAACAACCGGACCCGATCCGAATTTGCCGCGGCCATTGCGGATGTGGCCGCCGACAATGGGACCAAGGTGGTCATTCTCACCGGTGCCGGAAAAGCTTTTGTGGCCGGCTCCGATATCAAGGAGTTCAATAAAACCACGGCCTTTGCGGCCCACAACATCACCCGTCTGGGAGCCATGGTTGAAAATCTGGACAAACCGGTGATTGCGGCTGTTAACGGCTTTTGCCTGGGCGGCGGGTGCGAAATCGCAATGGGTTGCGATATCATCATCGCTTCTGAAAAGGCCAAATTCGGCCAGCCGGAAATCAATCTGGGGATTATCCCCGGCGGCGGCGGAACGCAACGATTGCAGCGGTTGGTCGGGGTTTGCAGGGCCAAAGAACTGATCTTTACCGGTGATATTATCGGGGCCGAAGAAGCCGATCGTATCGGCCTGGTAAACAGGGTGGTGGCCATGGAGGACCTCATGACCACTGCAAAGGAGATCGCCGGAAAAATTGCTTCCAAAAGCAGTGCGGCCCTCAAACTGGCCAAGCAGGCGATCAACAAGGGGATGCAGACCAATCTGCAATCCGGTCTGGATTATGAACGCGAAATGTACAGCATCTCTCTGACCCTGGCGGACAAGGCTGAAGGCGTGGCCGCATTTATCGAGAAAAGAACACCGCGGTTTACCGGCAACTGACCGGAAATAATTGACAATCAAACGCGAGCCGAAAATAAGGAGGATAGAAACGCATGGAAGCCAAGGCAAAGATTGAAGGAAAAGTACCGGAGCTGCCGGATTTGATTGCCTGGACCGATGAAGACGGCATCAGACTTCAGAGCGCCAAATGCAACAGTTGCGGCACCTGTTTTTTCCCCGCGAGCCATCTGCAACACCGCCCGGGTTGCACCCGTGAAGGTGTTGAACCCATACTGTTGAGCAAAAGGGGAAAACTGGCCACCTATACCATTCAACACTACATGTGCCCGCCGCCGTTCAAGACCATGGGCGATATTACACCTTACGGTATCGGCATGGTGGAATTTGCCGAAGGGATTTCAGTGGCCGGGCTTATTATGGAAAGTGATTTGGATGCTCTCAAAATCGGCCTGGAGATGGAAACGATCACATACACGCTGTACAAGGATGATGAAGGGAACGACGTGGTCACCTGGGCATTTCGCACTGTAAATTAAATGTTAAGAAGATGACAAAAAACGAGGTATCCAAAATGAGAGACGTATATATCATTGGCGTTGGCTTGCACCCCTGGGGCAAATTCGATGACAAGATTTTTACTCAGATCGGCGAGGTTGCCGTTGCAGAGGCCTTGAAAGACGCCAATATGGAATGGAAAAAAATCCAGGCGATCATGTCCGGTATCCTGATATACGGCGGTAATGCCGGGCATCTTTCCGGGCAGTATATCGAGAGCGTTTTTGGTGAGACCGGCATACCGGTGGTCAATGTCTACAATGCCTGCGCCACCGGGTCGGCCGCCCTGCGCATGGCCTACAACAGCATTGCCGCCGGAGAAACCGATACTGCCATGGCTGTTGGCGTGGACATTTCCCCCAAGGGTTTCCTCAGCGCCAAATCCAATGATCCCAAAGCGGACCGCGATGTGCTGCGCTGGCGTATGGTCGGCATGCCCAACCCGGTATACTGGGCCCTGGAATGCCGCAAGCGTTTTGAAAAATACGGCGACACGCCGGAAGATCTGGCGGACATCAAAGTCCTGCTGAGCGAATACGGTTCAAAGAACCCCAATGCGCGCTACAAAAAGACGTATACCCGAGAAGAGGTCCTCAATTCCAAGATTGTGTGCGATCCGTTGCGCCTGTATGAAATCTGCGCCACTTCGGACGGTGCGGCCGCGGTTATTTTGTCCACCGACCCCAACGCCATCCGGAACGCCGACAAACCCGTAAAAATTGCCGCCACGACCATGGGCAGCGCCATTTACGGCGACCCGACCATCCGCATTTCAGCCATATCCGCACCTGCCAAGGCGGAAGCGCCGCTGCTCAGCGAAAGTTATTCGGCCTCGCACCAGGCCTATGAAAAATCCGGCATCGGTCCCGAAGAGATCGATGTTCTCGAACTGCCGGACAACAGCTCCTGGCATTATCTGCAGTATCTGGAAACATGCGGTTTTTGCGGTGAGGGCCAGGCCGCCAAAATGCTGCGTGAGGGCCAGACCAAAATAGGTGGTAAACTGGCGGTGAATCCCAGCGGCGGCTTCTCTTCATTTGGCGAAGCCATCGGCGCCCAGGCGATCTGGCAGGTGGTTGAAGCCTCCAACCAGTTGCGCGGCCGCTGCGGTGAACGCCAGGTACCCAACTGCAAGGTGGCCATGGCCCAAACCTACGGCTTGATGGGCAACAGCGGCACCACCATTCTAACCATCTAGCGCATCCCTTCAATAGGGTGACGACAAGGAGAGCTAAGAATCCTTAGAACGATGAAGATAAAACTAAAAACCGAGCCCAAAGGGCTCGGTTTTTGTTTTCTTAGGAAAGGACGTCCGTTGATATTTTTTCTATTATTACAC
>JBFFHG010000285.1:0-5400 GCA_041557055.1 Desulfosarcinaceae bacterium | reverse complement strand
GCATTGTCCATATGTCCGACCAGCTGGGATTACTCGCTGAACTCGGGATATTTTTCGTAATGTTTTATGCAGGTATGGAGATGGATCCAAAGGAGCTCCTGGAACATATTGTTCCCGGGCTGATTGTGGCAACGACCGCCGGCCGGCTCATTCAATTTGACTGCAAGTCCGTTAATCTGTGAACATTCATGCTGTCGTAGGACTTAAAAATCAGTTTTTGCCGGGCGCGGCGCCCTTCATCCAGGGGCGTCAGCCCGTTGATATCAAAATCCTTGACAGCCTGCGCCTTGGTTGGAATGGCTTCCAACCCCTCTCCAATACACTTCCCGGAAACAGTCTCCCAGACGACGGCGCTTTCACCGTCCGTGGCCACGGCTAAAGGAACCTGGTAATCCGCAATCAAACGAGCGCTGGCGATGACCTCCCGTTCCCGTGAAACCAGGGCCCCGGCAGCGCACTTAACAACCATAAACCGCAACCCGTGAACCCGGATGACCAGGTCTGCGGTGGATTGATAGTGTGCACCGTCCATCTCCAGTTCGATTGGCGCATCCACCTCTATATCTTGCCGGTCATAGCCCTTGGCTTCAACCAACAGCCGCTCCACCGCCTGCCGATTGGCCTCGGCGCCCGCATCGGCCTTGGACTTGCCGGTAATATAATCAATGATGGTGTCGCCGGCTTTCAATGCATACGTCATGAAAAGCGCCCTTCAACCTTTCACCCCAGGGGATTTTTCTATGAGCGATCGGCCGGTCATTTGCAGGGGTTGGGCAACAGCCAGCAAATCCAGAATGGTGGGCGCAATGTCGCCTAAAACACCCGGGCTTAACCTGGCCTGCTTACGCGAATCATTCACCAAAACGAGATTCACCGGGTTGGTGGTGTGAGCGGTGTGAACATGGCCGTTATCTTCGATCATGGTTTCGGCATTACCGTGATCGGCAGTAATCAGCAGAGCGCCGCCCTTGGATAAAACCGCGGATGTGATACGTCCCACACACTGATCCACGGTTTGGACGGCTTGAATTGCGGCATCCAATTTTCCGGTGTGGCCCACCATATCCATGTTGGCAAAATTCAGCACAATCAAATCGTATCGATCTGAAGCAATGCGTTGCAGCACCTCCTCGGTCACGGCAAGGGCGCTCATCTGGGGCTTGTGGTCGTAGGTGGGCACATCCCGGGGGGAGGGAATCAGGCAGCGGTCTTCATTGGCAAAGGGTTTTTCTTCTCCACCGTTGAAAAAATAGGTCACATGCGCATATTTTTCGGTTTCGGCAATGCGAAGCTGGTTGAGCCCCTGACGGCTGACCACCTCTCCCAGAATCTCCTCCAGATGGACGGGTGGATAAGCCAGGGGCAGGGCAAACGCTTCGTCATAAAGGGTCATGCATACATAATCGGCGATCTGCGGCCGCACTTGACGTTCAAAACCATCGAAAGAGGTCTCAATCAGCGCCCGTGTGATTTGGCGGACCCGATCGGCCCGGAAATTGAAAAAAATCACACTGTCGCCATCCTGTATACATGCCAGCGGCAGGCCAGCGCTACCTGTCAGAACGACGGGCGTCACAAATTCATCGGTCTCACCCTTTTCATAGGCCGCGGCCACCGCAGCCACCGCATTCCGGGCCGGTGTGCCAACACCCTGGGTGTAAAGATTATAAGCGGTCTCGGTGCGATCCCAACGGGTATCGCGATCCATGGCGTAATAGCGGCCGCAGATGGACACAATTTGACCGTTACCGATCTTGTCCAGATGGGCTTGCAATTGGGCCACATACCCCTTGCCGCTGTCCGGTGATGTATCGCGGCCATCTAAAATCACATGAACGAAAACGCGTGTCAGGCCTTTTTCTTTGGCCAGATCCAGCAGCGCCAGCAAGTGGGACAATTGACTGTGAACACCGCCATCCGAAACCAGCCCCATCAAGTGCAATGCCCGCTTGTCATGCAAGGCGCTTTCAATGGCGCCGACCAATGCCGGATTTTTATAGAAACTGCCATCCTCGATAGCCATGTCGATGCGCATCAGGTCCTGATAAACGATCCGGCCCGCCCCGATATTGAGGTGGCCCACTTCGGAATTGCCCATGATGCCGTCAGGCAGCCCCACGGCTTTGCCTGAAGTCTTCAGCAACGTATGGGGATAATCTGTCAGCAGCCGGTCCAGATTGGGCGTCCGGGCCAGGGAGACAGCGTTTCCGGGACCGGCCGGGCGCACACCCCAGCCATCCAGAATCATCAGCATCACGGGTTTGGGTCGCTGCATATCATACTCCGTTTATGTTAAAAATTGGTTTTCGGTTCCAAGTTCCAAGAATCTAACCATTCATCGCGAAAAACAAAACACAAAAACATTAATCGACAATAATCTCCTCGCCCTCAAAACCATCGGCGCCGGTTTGGATATAGGCCTTGAGACTTTCGGTGGTCATGCGTTTGGCATCGACCCACAACCCCTCCAGGTCATAAAACGCGCGGGTCTCACCGTAGAAGACATGAATGATAACATGGCCGTAATCCATCAGGACCCAATGCCCCTCCTTGCGCCCCTCCACGCTCAGGGGGCGGATACCCTCTTTTTTTAAAAACCGCTCAACATTATCGGCAACGGCGCTGACCTGGCGGTTGGAGCGGCCGCTGCAAATAATAAAAACATCTGCGATGGACGTCAGGCCGCGAACATCCAGCACCACCACCGATTCCGCTTTCTTGCCAAGAACGGCCTGCACGTACAGATCGAGTTTGATATCCGGATCACTGTTCATCGATACAATCCTTTTCTTTCAATATAATCAGCCACTGCGGGGTCAACCCAGGCTTGAACAGATTGCCCCAGCCGAATCATCTCTCTAATCCGGGAAGATGAAATGGCGACCGGTGTCACCGAAGCCAGATAAATTGGCTTTTTTTGGGGGTGGATCAGGGTATCCGTCCGGGTGGAGAGCCGGTAGTCCGCGCTGATCCGCTGTTGAGCGAATTCGACCACCGACGCCCGCCAAGGCAATACGCTCCTGCGATTTTGCAAACGCGCCATCACGATAAAGGCCGCCAGGTCGAACAGTTGTTGAAAAGATTTCCAAGTATGAATTTCCAGAAAAGCATCCAATCCCAAAATAAAAAAAAACTCAACGCCGCTGCGCTGCCGATCTCTGACATGGCGCAAGGTATCAATGGTATAGGACGGACCGTCACGCTGAATTTCGACATCGGAGAGACCAAACGCAGGCTCATCCGCCAGGGCCATCCGCGCCATCTCGTAACGGTCCGCAGCCGTCGCCAGGCCCCCTTTGGCTTTGTGGGGCGGCAAAGCGCTGGGAAGAAAATGGATGGCGGCCAACCGGTATATCTGCATGACATCTTTGGCCACCTGGGTGTGGCCGCAATGAATGGGATTGAAGGTCCCGCCAAAGAGCCCCACCCTAAGGGAACAACCCGGATCTTGGTTTATGGATTCGGAAAGAGCTAAAGTTCCCAACCGGGCATCTCCCTTTCAGGGTACAAAATCGGCATATTCCAGTTCTCAGGTAGCTTCATGGATCTATTTTCAATACGAATTTGGGTAATTCGGCAATGAATCCTCCCATGATGGCCGCATTGATATCAGACGCTGAACGAGCAATCAAACGGCGGGCAGACCTATACGGGTTGATCCAGTTTTGCGAGCGTATCGACCATCGCAGATTTTATGGCATCCAACCCCTGGCGGGTCACGGCGCTCATTCGAAGGATCTCACAATCGGAAAGCGCCCCACAGAACGCATCGGCAAGCTCCCGGGCACCCTCAACATCCAGCTTGTTCAGTACCACTATCTGGGGCTTTTGCGCAAGGGCGGCGCTGTACATACTCAGCTCGTGATTAACCGTACGATAAGGCGCCAAGGGATCACCGGCGTCCAGAGCACTGGCGTCAATCAGGTGCAACAAAACCCGGGTACGCTCCACATGCCTCAAAAAACGAATTCCCAGACCGGCGCCGGTATGGGCCCCTTTGATGAGGCCGGGGATATCAGCCACCACAAAAGGCTCCCTGTTGTGTGCCTGCACAACACCCAGATTGGGTGTCAAGGTGGTAAAGGGATAGTTGGCGATTTTTGGCTGGGCCGCGGAAAGAGTGCTGACCAGAGTGGATTTCCCGGCATTGGGCAAACCAATGATGCCCACATCCGCCAATAATTTAAGTTCCAGCTTGAGGGGCAGGGTCTGCCCGGACTCACCAGGCTGGGCAAAACGTGGCGCCCGATGGGTGGACGATTTGAAGCGCGTATTTCCCTGCCCGCCTCTGCCACCCTCTGCCACCACCAACTGCTGATCGGGTTGGGTCAGATCAAAGAGTATTTCACCGCTTTCGGAATTCGTGACCAGAGTGCCCACCGGCACTTCAAGAACCAGATCCGCACCGCTGCGTCCGCTCCTTTGATTGCCTTGACCGTTCTCGCCGTTGGGGGCCTGATAGTGTTTTTTGAACCGGAAATGGTAGAGGGTGCGTTTGCGGGGTGTTACATGAAAGATGACGTCGCCGCCCTTGCCGCCGTCGCCACCGTCCGGACCGCCACGGGGAACAAAGCGCTCGCGTCGAAAGCTGACGCAACCGCGGCCCCCGTCGCCGGCCTGAACGATAATAGTGGCTTCATCTATGAACTTCACGCTGCATAAACACTCACCCTTTTGCCGGTGCGGCCTTTACGTTCATAGGTCACAACGCCATCTATTTGGGCAAAAAGGGTATAATCCTTACCCAACCCGACGTTATTACCCGGATGTATCTTGGTGCCCAACTGCCGCACCAGAATATTGCCGGCTTTAACGACCTGGCCGCTAAAGCGTTTCACGCCTCTGCGCTGGCCATTGCTGTCGCGACCGTTTTTAGAGCTGCCGCCCGCTTTTTTATGTGCCATTGGTACGTCCTTCCTGATAAATTTCCTTACGCCTCGATAGCGTCGATCTTCACGGCCGTAAAGAGTTGACGATGGCCCTGTTTGCGACGATACCGTTTACGGCGTTTATACTTGAAGACGAGGATCTTTCTGTTTTTTCCCTGCTCGATAATATGCCCCTTGACCTGGGCGCCCTCCAGAACAGGCTGACCGACCTTCACGGTCTCACCGTCCGAAAGCATCAACACCTGGTCAAAAGCCACAAGGGAACCGATCTCTCCGGCCAGTTTCTCAACCCGCAGGATCTCGCCTTCCTGAACTTTATACTGTTTGCCTCCAGTAGCCACTACAGCATACATGTGTTTAACCTCCGCAAAAAACAATCATACAACTTTGAAAACTCGGATAATCAAGTTTTTTATCGTCTTTGTCAAGAAAAATATGACACGTTTGCCATGGCGTTGCAGAAGTCCGAGGGAGGGGGCAGCGTCCAAACGTCAAAAGCTTATAAGTTGTT